>NZ_LZML01000103.1:0-5252 GCF_001665695.1 Nocardia sp. 852002-51101_SCH5132738
CCCACCCCCGCACTGACCGCCTGATCGAACAGGATCACGCGGCAATCACCCGATACACCACCCGTTTGGACTTGACCCGATCGGCGCGGTCAGTTCCATCCGGTTGTTGGTCGTGGGCCCCGGATCCCCGCCGTAGATTTCCCTTTCATGCCGACCGAACCGAAGCACGGCACCCCACCCTCCAGGCCCCGGATTCGGACTACACGCGCCATCGGTATAGATCTCGACCTCCACGACCATCAGGCTAGCGCCGTTACACTGGAAGATGGTCGGAGAAAGCATCTTTCGCGTCGCGTGGCGGTCCTGCTGCGTAGCCAACCCAGGGTACGACGATCGCCGTGTTCCCCAGTCTCTGAGGTAAGGCCCCGGGGGAACACGGCGCGGCGGTCAGGCGGCCAATGGGCCGTTGCCGTCCTGTGGCGTACCCACTACGGGCGCCTCGAGTGCTAGGCGTTCGGCCGAAGGCAGTTCAGCCCGAAGTGGTGCGGGCATGGTCGGTCCGGCAGCCTCGATCTCGCCGACCATCGTGAAGATGCCGTCGATGATGTCTTGCTGCGATTTCTCCCAGGTGGCCCAGAACCTGTTCAGGTATTCGCGCATCTTGTTCATCTCGTGCATACCGGTGCGGGTGGACTTGACGATTCGTTCCAGGCACTGCGCGAATCCGCCGACCGTGACGTAGTCGTAGACTCTGTCGGTCTCGCCCTGGCGCAACGCGTTGGCGAGAGCGTGCTTTTTGTTGGTGGCCATCAGCATGCGGAACGGGGACGCGAGGTGGGCCGCAACAGCGAAGTCACACACCAGGATTCCATCCATCCAGCCGGAGCCGTCGATGTCGCGGGGTAGTGCCTCGGTGACCAGGATCGCGATCTGCGCGCGATGCAGTTCGGCGTCCTTGGTGAGCTTCTTGATCCACTGCTTGCTGAACTGCTGGGTTTGCTTGCATTCCCACGCGATCACTCCGCATTCGCGGCCGTTCTCGCGCACCAGTTGCAGGATGTCTGCGCCGCGACGGCCGCGATCGACGACGGTGATCTCGTCTTCGGGCCACCGGCGGCGCAGTTCCTCGGCGAACAGCTCCTGTCGGGCGACGCCTTCCTCCTGCGCGCGTGTCCCAACGGAGGCTTTGCGGTGCGCTGCGGCCAGTTGGTCACGCAGGCCCTTGCCGTCGTTCTCCAGCTGCTCGATTTTGGCCGCCATACGGTTGCGCTCTTGTTCTACGAGCCGCTCGGCGTGGTGCTGAGCCCGCTGGCGTTCCTCGGTGGTGATCGCGTCCCGAATCCTGGCCTGCTCCAATTCCCATTCCTGCCGATCCTCGTCCAGGCGGCGACGGGCAGCACGCATCTCGACCTCGGCTTGCCGGATCTGCGCGAGTTTGCGCTGCTGGTCGGCGATCTCGCCGTCGCGTTCCTCGATCTGGCCCCGCAGTTCGGCTTCGGCGGCCTGCTGAACCGTCTTCTGCTGCTGCAATTCGCGGCGTAACACCGCGACCTGCTTGACTGCCTCGGCCCTGGCCTGTTCTGCGAGTTTGTCTGCCTGCTCAGCGATCTCGACGTCTTTCAGATCGAGCTGGCTCCGCAGCGATGTCTCGGCAGCCTGCTGATCACGCAACCGAGTGCGCAGTGTCGCGATCTCTTCCGCCGCTGCGGCCTGAGCGCTCGCCGCGGCCTGGACTGCCGCCTGCCTCCCGAGTTCCTGCTGCTTGCGGGACTCAGTCACCGCTTGGTTCTGCAGGGTCTCGCGATCTCGTTCCAGCTGCTCGATTTTCGCTCGATATTCCTGATCGACCTGGTTCCTGACCAGCTGGACCCCGGCTGCTGTGCGTTCGTCGGCTCGCACCCGTTCCTCGGCCGTGATCTCATCCCGCAGGCGCGCAAGTTCCAGACCCCACTCGACCTGCGCATCATGCTGCGCCTGTTCCAAAGTACGCTTCGAATCCAGCGCGTCACGCTCGGATTCCTTGGCGCGCCTGAGCATTTCACCTTGAGCGGTCAGCTCGGCAATCTTCTCGCCAATAAGCTGCCCATGCCGGTTCTCGGCATCTTTCCTGAGCTGTTGCTCACGGGTCAGCTCGGAGCGAAGCTCCGCTGCCAGACCTGTCGCTTTCGCTTCAGCCTCCGCAGCGAATCGCTGCTCCAGCTCAACACGAACCTTCTCTACCTGGGGTTGAGAAAGCGTCTGAATGAACGCATCTCCAAGATTCACGCCGCAGGCAGGACACGCCACGGATTCCGACAAGGATTGCTGGGTACCACGCTTAGACACGGAAACTCTCTGATCGAACGAGTAGAACGGTCAGGGATTCTTGCACGCCACACCGACAATTTCGCCATCCAGCAAAGTATTAGCAATGTCACAGTTCCGGCCCTGGTGTTGTGGGGTGTGCTCAGGGCGTGGGGATGTGGCTGGGGCGCGAAGCGATGACGACGTCAGTGATGTGCGGAAGCTTGAGAAGTGCGTTGCGAGTGGTTCCGTGTTCTTGCACGGAGGCGGATTCGTCGTAGATAAACACGGCGAGTTTCTCGTACGGGTAGTTGTCCGTCAGGTACGCGACGTAGTCTTCGGAGATCTCCTTCTCGAATTCTTTGAAGTCCGATGCCCTTCGTGCATATTTGACCTCGATGAGCAGTCCGAGGGACGGGATCCCGAAGTCTGCTCGGTAGGTGCTGTGTCCGAACTTTCGGAGTGTTTCTTCATCCACGAGGTCGTCGAATACCGGCCGGAGCATCAGCCACAGGATGTTCTGGACCTCGCGTTCTTGGGTGATCGGCCACCGAATCGGTTTGGCTAGGTTGTCCCCGTCGTAACGCCATTGGCGCATGGCATCGCTGAAGCGTCCCAGCAGCACGCCGACGTGGCTGGTATTCAGAACGATGTCATTGACACTGGTGGTGACCATACGCCCCACGGCCTCCAGCAGCAGAGCCGCGCGTGGCGCCGAAGCCGACTCGGCCTGACCGAGTGCGAGACCGGCGACCAGTCGCGATCGCAGGCTCCGAACTTCTTCGGCGTCCTTGAGAACCTGACTCCCCGGATGAGTTGCCAACCATTGCCACCCGGCAAGTTCCACGGGATCAGAGATTGCCCGAAGGTGAGGACTGGGATCGGTTGGTACGTCAATGATCTGACGGGCGCGTTCCTGAAATATTCCGAGCAGCGGGGTTACTGGGTTCACGAGATTATCGTGGAGCACCCCGGCAAGCCAGGAGCGTGCCCTGGGCAGCTCCTCATGGACAGCGTTGACCGCGAGGGCGATCCCGACGACCTGGCAGGGATCATTCACAAAGGTGACACCGTCGGGTTCGAAGGCATTCCTGCGCATGAGGTTCGGCAAGCCCTCCGTGAGATGTCTCCGACCGCCGGCTGACTCGATCGAGGGAAAACTGGCGAGGCCGTAGCCGAGAATCGCCAAGCCGGCAGGGTACGCGAGGCGATAGTTGTTCTCTGCGAACCAGTTTGGAGTCATGGGGTTCACGTTCCACGCGATGCTGCCGTAGCGATCGCCGAGGATGTGGTGGGCTAACAAGCCGTCGAGGTTGCCGGGCAGGTTCGAGCGATGGACGACTCCTTCAAGCTCCGAGATCCGGGTACCGAGAAGCGCGCCGGTGATATCCGGCGGATCATTGCGGCCCACGGTCGTCACAGAAACCACCTGCTGGTACGCAGCGCGGTCGCCACGGCGTCGGCGTTCCAGTTTCGGACATGTCGCAGGTTGCCGAGGAGGTCGGCAATCAGGTCCGAGTACAAGATCGTGACGGGTTGGCTCGATGGGTACATGGTGCGCCACGACATCGAGGTGAACCGGAATACCTGCCGGGACAGGTATTCCATATCGGTGAACGTAGAGTGCGGGTGGAGGTGGAGCAGCAGTGGTTTGGGCGCACCGTGGAGCGCATTCTTCAGATCCATCGGGCCGCTGACCGACAACAGCATGTCGGTCGGTCCGATTGGGACTGCGAAGCCGCGGTCCGGTACGTAGTAGCCCTTACTCTGCCCTCTTGTCCGCTGGGTGCCCATACCTGAACTGGCGCGGTCGAACATCACCCAGTCGTGCTCGGTACTCACATGAACGAACGCGAACTCGACCTTGGCGTACTGCCGGGTCAGGCTTTCAACGAGTTCCTTGACCGCGTCCACCTCGATGTCCTTCAGGCGCTTGAACACGTGAAACACCAGGCGAAGTTCGTCGCTCCTTTGCCAGGCGTGGCGCTTCTTGATGTCTTCGATGCACTCGGTTAGTGAGCGTAGAAGCTCGCGCGGATAGTCCTCGTAATTCGCCTCGCGGGAGGTGTTCGCCAACAGGTAGTTGCCGTCGGCGCTGAACACGGTTGTTATGCCTACGACCCGCTCTGGCTCGGAGTTGCGACTCTCCTTGATGTGAGCGCTGCCGATACCGATCACCAGCTCGTGCGCCAGAGGGCGCGGAGCCGCAATCACGAAAGGTATGCCACCGAGTTTGGCATAGCAGGCTAGAGCGATGCTGTTGAGAGGGTAGGCGAGCTGGCTCAGTCGAGCCGTCTCGATCTTCACTTCCTGTACGGGGACGCCTTGCCCCATGAAGGTCGACTTGGCAACAAGGTACGGGCTGCGGTCACCGCTCTGGTGCACCTGCGCGTCGCTGGTGATCACAAGAGCGAGATCGACATCGCCTGCGCGAAGGGCAGCACGGCACGCTTCCCGATAGGCATCGGCATCCGTGGCGGCTCCATCGAACGGGTACATGGCCGTATCGCAATCGCCCAGACGGTATTTGCGGACGAAGCCCTGGCTGTAGACGCGTCCGCCCTGGACTCCATGGAGGAACTTGTTTACGAAGTTCTCCACGATGCCTTTATGGACTCGCGGAGTGATGATCGCGATTCGGGGTTTCTTCTTGGCGAAGAACTCGACGTCGAAGGGCCCGTACTCATCGAGGCCACGATCCGCGGATCTGGCTGTCTTGTCCCCGGATTGGTCGAACTGAAAAATCGGCGAATCGTAGCGGCTCCAATTGACCTTTCGCGCACCGTCCTTACTCGACCCGACCGGCGGCTCGAGGGCCACCGACAGGCCGTGCGCGATGCTCAACGCACCAGGCCGCGCGAGGCGTCCCGCAATGTGGACAGTTTTCTCGTATCGGCCGAACGCACCCAGCAGGTCAAATGTTGTCTGTTCCAGTTCCCTTGCGATCCGGGGGAGGGTGTCACGAGAACCGTGTAAGTCCGAAGCTAGTTCGGTACTAAATCTATTCTAGCACAATGGAATTCGGTTCG
>NZ_LZML01000104.1:0-163207 GCF_001665695.1 Nocardia sp. 852002-51101_SCH5132738
CCCGTTCACCCTGCCCGCCGAAGCCGACACCGCGGGCGGTGTCGTCGACGACCTGTTCGCCGCCATGGAACGCGTCGCCCGCGTGCACCCCTTCGCCAAGGGCATGGGCATCGCCGCACCCCAGATCGGCATCGACCGCTGCGCGGCCGTGGTCCGTCCCGCCCACCCGGACGCCCCGGCGATCGTGCTGCTCAACCCCCGCGTCATCGACCAGTCCGACGACACCGACGAACAGTACGAAGGCTGCCTGAGCTTCTTCGACGTGCGCGGACTGGTACCCCGGCCCCTGCACATCACAGTCGAAACCACCACGCTCACCGGCGAACTCGTCACCACCGACTACCACCACGGCCTCGCCCGGCTGGTGTACCACGAACTCGACCATCTCGACGGCGCGTTGTACACCGCCCGCATGCGCCCCGGCATCAAGCCGATCCCCGTCGAGGAATACCGGCTCAGCGGGCAGAACTGGACCTACGAGCAGTGACACATTCCGAGGGCGAACACCGGAAGTCCAGACTCTAATCTCTAGAATTTATAGTCTAGAGTCTTGTGTAAATTGTTGCGTTGCATGCCTTTTCGGCTCGAATAGCGCCCGCCTGCTCTGCGGGCATGTCAGACTGCGCCGATGTCGGGATTCACGCGCGATACCTACCACTACGGCGACAAACTGGTGTACGAGGCGCTGCACTCGAAATGGGACCGCTACCACAGCACCCACTGCCAATGCGGCCAAGACTGGATCACCGCGCACGCCGAGCCCGCCGGATTCACCGTCGTGCGCTCCGACAGCGGGTTCACCTCCTTGACCGGGCCCGGCCTGACCGAAGGCGTGGACGAGAGCACGCTCACCGCGAACGCGTTGTGGGAGGCCGTAACCGGCAAGCCGGGTACTCAGGATTGGTACGAGCAGGTCCGCGTCGTCGACCGCAGCCCCGAAGCCCAGGCTACGCAGAAGGCCGCCAGTGACGCCCACTACGCCAAGCTGCGGGACGCTCTGCCGCGGCCAAAGTCGCACCGGCGACCGCCAAGCAGATCAAATACCTCGAGGCCCTGGCCGCCAAGACCGACCCCGAGCGCTTCGACACCGAATTCGCCAAAGCCGTCAAAGGAACCGACATCAACCCGCGCGGCGAAGCCGAAACCACTGGCCGGGCCGTACGGCGGCTGACCCGCGCCTCGGCCCGCAGACTCATCACCGCACTCGCCGGCCGCGCCTGAACAACAGCAACTCGTCACGAATCGGCACCACCGCGATACTCACGTAGCATCTACGGCGCCGAGGGTTGATACCCCGACGGCACGGACAGTCTCCCGGCCGCCGAGGCACCTTGGCGCGTAAACGGTGGCCTGCTCACCACGCGGACGCCAACGACAGTTCGTTTGCGGATCCGGCTGCAGGCACCCATATTCCTGGAGCCGATCAGCGGGGCAGCCTGACATCGATGGGGTCCCGGTCTACGCGCAAACCGCCCCAGTGGGTATATCGCAGCGTGGGGTCGATGTCCTGGAGGTAAATGCCGTGGTAGTGCACCGCGGCCACCAGCCTGGGCTCGACCCAGTGCGCCGGCACGTCGGCCCACTGCGGCGGCTCGGCGAAGGAGCTGGCTTCTTGGGTGATTTCGTCCAGTTGTGCCTGCAGTTCTCGCCGCTGCGAGGGCGAGAACCCGGTACTGACGGTCCCGGTGTGGACCAGGTCATCGGAGGCGTCGTAGGCGCCGAGGATCAGCGCGCCGAAAAGCCGGTCCCGGGGGCGGCTAGGCGATGGTATCCACCCTCCGACAACAGCATCCGTGGTTTGTCGTGTCCGTCGTCCTGCCTGGCGGCAGCGGTCGCTGCAGAATTTTCGCGGTCGTCCACCAGACAGCTCCAGGCGGCAACGGCATACCGGGCACAGCCCCCAGGCCCAGTGGTCCTGCCGTTGCCGGAGAATATTCCACTGCTGATGCCACCCGCACCACTCCAGGGTTTGATCCATGCGCGGGCCGCGGGCCCGGATGCAGACGTTGCCCACGACTGGCGTGGCTACCCTTTCGACGCTCCAGGACTGAGTCATCAGGTCGGCGATCCACCGATTCTCTGGCTCGGCCAGGGCTGCCAGCGATTGGTGGAACAGCGCTTTGACCCCCTCGAGGCCGATGAGTCGCGAGACCGGAAGGTTCGGCAGATCCTCGATAGCGATCTGGAAGATCGTTCGGCCTTCGTAGACGAGCCGCATGATGTCGGCGTCGCATCCGGGCACCGTGGCAAGCAGAGTCGAAATGATCGAATGGCGGATCGCTTCGGAACTTTCCCGGTCGAATTGCTCTGGGGTGGGGTCACGATGGCTGCGGCGCCGTGTCACTGGGTCTCCTCCGCCGAATCGCCCTCGGTCGGTCCGGCATCGGCCGGCGAGCCAAGGTTATCGGCGGGCGGTCCGTCGGGCAGCATAGGTCTGTCGTCACGGCCGCCAGGGAGTGCCTCCTCGTCACTGCCGTGATCGTCGGCACTGCGGCGGCGGTGGATACCGAAGGCAGCGGCAAACGACGCGAAGATCTCGGGAATGTCCTTCCGATCGGCGCGCATCAGCGCGATCAGCGTGACTACGCCGACCATGGCCGTGAAGACCACCATCGGCCAAATACCCTGGGCAAGAAGAGATTTGATGACTTCCACGTGGGCTCCTTCGGGCACAAAAAAAGCCCCCAGCTGGCGCTGAGGGCTTCGGATCGATGTGGGTGACGGATACAAAAAAACCCCGACCACTTCGGTGTCGGGGTGAGGACACAACTGTCCCCTCGTTTCCGACGGTAGCAGTTGAATCTGCTGGCGCGCAACGCAATAGGGGTTTGCGCTGCTCATGGCACGTTTCTGCGGGCTTGCAGCGCCGTCCGTCCCGAAAAGCACCAGTCTTGTTTCGAGGCTCCCGGGCGGCGTAAATGTCCTGGTGGGAACTCGGCCACTCGGGCGGAACTTCCCGCGCTTACGTGACAACTGCGCGCGTTACACACAAAAGTAGGAGTTTCAGGGCCTGCGCGTACGGCCGTAGATGTCTGACCCACGGTGGCCCCTGTGTCGTCGTCCGGATGTGCGGCGGCGACGAATCTGATGTGTGCGTGCCCGTGACGTGCGTATCGGGCAGACCTACGTGGTGCTGGTACCTCACCGATTACCGGCCGCCCGCTACCCCGACCGTGAGCGGCCCGGGTCGTCGATGTGGGTGGCCAGGCTGCTGGCCGGCGCCCGGTTCCTGCTCACCGTCACCAGCATCGACTGCGACGCCGATCCGGCCACGGTCGAGGGGCTGCGACTGATCGAACGCGCCCACGCCGACATCGAACTCACCAACGGCCAGGCCGCCGCCCTCGGCCTGGCGACCGGGCAGGGCTACCGCGTCACCGGAGTGCTGGTCGACCACACCGGTCGCCCGGCTCACATTCCCTCGCTGGAAACCCTCCGGGTCCCGGTGCGGTGGCTGTACCCGCCCGAGGATCCGCGGCTGCAACGCGCCACCCACCGCGACGCCGACCGGTGGCCCTACATCTAGATCGACAACCGGAACGCTGGGTTAACGCATTCCACCGATCGAATCAGAGGCAGGTTCGAGGTTCTGCAGTGCCATCGCTGCCGCAGGCGCCCTCACGCCTGATCGGTTTCGAGCTGCGGCGCTTCGACCCGCTCGCAGGTGTCGACCCATCCAGCGAGCAGACTGAGGGTGCCGAGCCGTTCGAGCGCGTCTTGCTCAGACATCTTCTCCGTCGAGTGGGCTGCGCCGTTTCGGATCGTCATCTGGACACCAGGTGCGAACAACCTGAGCCCGTCATTCATCGACTTCACGTCGCGGTCCTCGGGTTCGCCAGGCCAACGGAGACGGATTTCTCCTGGCTTAGCGGCGGAGTTGGAGAACGCGTGTTGCCACACCGACGTTTCTGCGATGTCTCGCCGTTTGACGAGGGTCTTTACCTTGTCGACCAAGGCTTCCGCCGCCGCGGCCACAGCCTCGCGATAGTGACCGTCATCCCACAGAGGTCTAGCTGCACCCCAGACGGTGGGGTGCATCTCGGCGGGACCGGCCGGTCGCGGCTGCTCGATCTTGGCCGCCTCGATCATCTCATCGAGTGAGCCGATGATCTGCCCGCAAGCGATCAGCACGTTCTCCGGTTCCAACACAGGTTTGGGCTGGGTGACCGAAGACCACGCAGCGATAGGGTCAATGAGGCGACTCTGGCCCTCAATGCTGTACCTGACCTCGGTAAGCAGCGCGGCCCGCCGAGCACGGCCCGCAGCCTCGGCGACCTGCTCCGCGATCTCGGTTACCTGCTCGGGAGTGACGCCTTCACGCCGCGTGACAGCCGGAAGTATCCCTCGACCGAATCCGGCTTCGGTCGTTGGAACGTGCAGCGCGAGGAACTCTCGGAACTTGCTCCGAAACTCGCGCACCGCATCCTGCGTGGTGCGTAGGTAATCGGGATCTCGTGAGGCGTCCATAGTGCCTTCGATCCTGCCTCTTTCGTTGTATGAAGCCTATGACTTCCAGGCGACTTCGCCGTCAGTCGTCACGTAGGAGGTACCTACAGCGATCGGGCTGTAAGAACAAATCCGCCCCAAATTCGGTGGTCAGGCAAGCACCGAACAGGTCACTGATCACCGCTGGCGGTGGCTCTTCGGCGGTTCGATCATCGCGGTGTTGCGGGCCACGTGGGTGCGGATGCCGTGCCGTGCTGACGCACCATATGGTTGGGGCGCCTGAGGCTGCGGGGCTGACTGGGCGGCTGGCCCGGAAATAGGTAGCGCGCGCCCCTGCGGGCTGGCTGGGCCCGCAACGATCGCGCTGGTTGCTGGATGAGTGCCTCGATCAGGACGCCCCGCTTCGGGGGCGAGCTTGTCAACGGTCAGGTAGACATTGGTGTCGTCGCGCCCGAAACCCACGGTGCGGGCAGTCCAGCGTTGGTTCGCGGGCGAACCGCCACTCCCTCTTGTAGGCTTCACAAACCGGGACCGGTTCCGGCACAACATCTTCGACCTCAATTGCATCGATCGGTGACACACCGGGAAGTGGTGCGATGACCAGAGAAACACCGGTGGATCGAGCTCGTCTACCCGAGCCGCAGGAACGGCTCAGGACATCGTTCAGGTCGGCGATCAAGGATTTGAGGTCGGCCAACCGCCACCATGATTTCGAGCGCTTGTGTGTCGCGCACGCGCGACAACGCTTCGATCCCAGCCTCAGCGAATCGGTTGGGCCGGTCAGTGCGGGCGGAGACCGCGGCCGCGACGGTTTCAGCCGCTGGACCGCTCTCGACGACGACGCGGCCTCGTTCGCGGCCACGTTCCAGCCACCCGGCGCGACCACGACAGTCGTGGCGTGCACCACCACGCTGCCCGACCGGCTGCCGGACAAACTGAAATCCGATGTGACACAGATTCTTTCCGACAGTCTCCCGTGTGGCCGGATCTTGTATTACACAGTCGAGTCCCTGTCGGAGACGCAGTGGAGCCGTGCCAGTGACCGTGTCGACGTCGCTGGCGTCGACATCTACTATCGACGACCGGAGCTGTTCGCTGCAGCGGCCCGCCGGGCACCGGATTCGGTCTCCGCGCGTGCTGTGGAATTGGTGATCATCGACGGTTCGATGCTCGCCGATGACCTCAGCCGCCCGGAATTCGCGGCGCTGGCGATCGACGTTCTGCGCCTGCCGCCGGCATTGCTGCCCATGCAGCACACCCTGACCGACATCCACGCCGTCGTCCGTGCCCGCGCGCTCTCGGCGATGGGCAGGCTCGACGACGAACAGAGCGCGGTGCGGTTTCACTCCGCGCTGGAAACCGAGCTGGCCGAACTCACCTGTCCCGACGCAATGAACACGCAGATCCAGGAGCTGCGGACCCTGCTCGCCGATGTCGAAGAGGGATGGCGCTCCCCCTTCATCATCGACGTCTCCGGGGACAAGTCCGCACAGCGGCGCTCCGATGCCGCGATCCGCACCCTGTGGGACAACGCGGTCCACCGCCTCGACACCTGTGAGGCCGTGGGCGGAACACCGCGCCCTACCCGCGCGGTGCCGCTGGCCCGCGAGATCGGATGGGCCAGTGAACTGTTGGGTGCGATCGATGAGTTGTCTGCCAGGTGTGACGAGGTCGGCAGCGCTCTCGACGAGTCCGCGCAGTCAGCGGTCGCAGTGCCTCGCCGGCGCCGCATCTTCGATGTTCGACGCCGGTTGGACAGCGTGCAGGGCGCGATCGCGTCTCTGCGGCGACGGTTGCGCGCCGAGGCGTGCGGCGTCGTGCTCATCGAGGGCGGGTGGGGAACCGGCAAGACTTACCATGCGGCGCAGTTCGCACTCGACCGCATCGAGCAGGGCGCGCCCACCATCTTCGTCAACGGCACGATGTGGCGAGGCTCGACTCGCTCGTGGCTGACAGAGCTCGCCCGCTCGGTCGACACCGGAATCAGCGGCCGCGAATTTCTGGACGGGCTACGTCTGCACGCCGAAGCCAGCGGCCATCGAGCCGTGATCATCATCGATGCCGTCAACGAAGCCGCCCCCGCGCACTGGGCTAGCCAGCTCGCGGAACTGGCAGCGCGAGTCGCGCCCTGCCCGGAAATCACCCTCATCGCGACACGACGCAATGACGAGGGCACCCCGACATCGCCACCCAACGCCCGGCAATCGCCGTGGGCGATCTACCCCCACCGCGGTGTCGACCCCGCACATGCATGGCAGATCCTGCGGCGATCCTTCGCCTTGCCCCCGGTCGCCGCACCATGGACGATTCCGGACTACCGGCGTCCGCTCGTCTTGCGGATGTTCGCCCGCGTCCACAGCGGCAGCAACGCCGACACCGTGGCGCCGATCGCTCTCGGGGACCTATTCGCCAGCTGGATCGCCTTGCTGTCCCGAGACTTTGCCGCGCAACGCCCCTCGCATTCGCCGGCGATGTATGACCGCGGGGAACTACAGGTAGTTCTTCGCCACCTCGACAGCCGTCCCGGCCAGGCAGTCACTCGTGAGCAGATCCGCCGCAACGCCGACGGGTTGTCCAGCGCCGAGGTCGACCGCGCCGTCGACTTCCTTTGCTATGAGGGCGTGCTCGTCGACACCGAAGGCCGCCTCGAATACGGGCTGCGACGAATCGCCGAATTCCGGCACGCTCAAGCGTTACTCGATGCCCGGCGCCGGCATGCTCCCTCCGCGCCGCGGCGGCGTGCCCGCAGGAAATGGACAGACCCGGATCCGATCACGTTGGCGATGGCCGAATTGTCACCGGCACATTCCGGTCACGAAGTTCTGCGTGGCCCTGCCTGGACGTGGCGTGCGGGTATGCCCGAAGCGTTCATCCTGTCGCTGCAAGGCCGCTCGATCAGCACCGTGTCGCCCACGACCGTGACGCTCGCGCGCAAGATGCTGGCCGTGCCGGCCCGCAGACTGGCGATCTGGATGTTCGCCATCCACAACTCGGTGACCGCCGGCCATCCGCTCGGTGCGCGGTTCATCGATGAGGAACTGACACGCACGCCACCGGCTCAACGCGCACAGCAATGGATCGAGGTACTCCACGCGATCGCCACCTTCGATGCGGGAGAAGAGGAAGACAGCGACCTCGCGGCAATCCTTCTGTGGATCAACCGCCGCGCCGACACCAACACGCTGGACCCGGCGCACGCCGGCGAACTCGCGCGCATGCTCATGTGGTGGCTTGCGCTGCCACCAGGGGAAACCGCCGCCTCGGCCACCCGCACCCTGGCCGCCGTGCTCGCCGCACAACCCCATCTCGCCGCTGGCCTGCTCGTTCACGCCCACGCTTGCGGCGACGTCGACATCTACGCCGGGGTGTGGAACGCGGTGTACGGCGCGATCACCCGCGCCACCGCCACACCCACCGCCGAAACCCTCGCCCTGGCAGCCCACGATCAATTCCGCACCCGCCACGCGACTGCGGGAAGCCTGACGATGCATCTGCGACTGCACGTCGCGCTCTACCGCGCCCTCCACGCCGCCGACCAGGTCCTCGACACGACACTGTGCCCGCCCACGCTGCATGAGCTGACATGCACGTACGCCAGCGCCTCCCGCGTCCGCTGGCGCCATCGCCGTGTCGGCGCCCACAGCGATCACATCGAGATCGGGCCGTTGCGTGAGCTGCATCAACGATTCGCCGATGACAGCACAACCGGTCTCGACGAACAGATTGACCGAGCTGCGCAGCTGCTCGCCGAAGCCGCTGCACAGCACGCGATCCCCCACCGTGACCGCCTGCGGTTACGGCATCAATCGGTGAGCGTGCGGAAAAAGCTCAACGACCAGGCCATGCAGATGTGGCTGGCCGAACTCTCCGCACGACACCGCTACCACGACCAGCTGCACCGCATCAACGGTCGCTGGGAGCCGCCACCGGCGGGCAGCGGGCGTTGGCTGGCTCCTGACGACGGCTACGACGAGTTGCCCGACCCCACCATCGATCTGGAAGTGCCGCTGTATGCCGCCGGGTCGATCGACCGCCGCGACGCCGGCAAACTCCCCATTCCCGCCGCGGTGTACGACCCGACCGGCTGCCACGACACCATCAACGGCGCCGACTTTTCATTCATCGAGCCCGACGGCAGCCGATGGTGGATTCTGGCAGGTGAATTCGTCATCGAGAACCGCGCATACAGTCCACCGGTCAACCTGGGGCAGCTCATCAACTCAGCACCCGACACCCCCACCGCCAGCCAAATTCGGCCCGCACTCACACGAACACGAAACACCACTCAGGTACGACTGCGTTCCTGGCTCGTCCACTCCGCAACCGGGAAGTCGAGCTCACTGCCGCTTCCAGCTACCGCAGGGGACTTCGCCGCCGCCCAATGGGACACCCTCGCCCAGGCCATGACATGTCCACCCCCGACCGATGCGGACACGAAAGTAATCGCCACGACCTGCTACTACTTCAACCCAGGACCGCAGCCGGATCGGTTCATGCTGATCGTGCCGACCGCGCAGTTCCGCGCTCTGCTCGATCTCACATGGACCGGCAGACAGATCACCTGCACCGACCCCCACGGCAACGTTCTCCAACAGCAGACCGTTGCCGACACCCACATGCTGCCGTTCGTTGCGATCAGCGACGGCCTCCGCGCCCGCATCTCCCAGCAGGGCTACCGCATCGCGTGGGAGACCACACCGTTCCACGAACGCAACGGCTTCGACGAAACCGGAACGCACCGCTACTGGCTCGATCACTCCTGACCAACACCTGCCACCATCCAACCAGCTATCCCCATCCACGTCTGCGCAGCCAGCACAGACCCGCCACGTTGTTCGTAAACCGCAGAAGCCTTTCCAGCTATGTCACCCGGCCACGCGTCAAGTCGGCTGTCTTCGTATATCTGCGCTGCCAGTGCTCCACGAGAACATCTGGTCCGAATCGTGTGACTTGTTCTGCTTCGGTCCCGACAAGGGGCAGCAAGGTCCACAGATTGATCGACGGATCGCCGGCAGCATCGCGAACTGTGCTGAATCCTGGTCCGAAGGTGGGGTGATGAGCAACGAGCACGCCACGAACCCAGGTCTCGTCGAGGATGGATTCGCGGCTGACGACCCAGTCTCCGAGGTCAGGGACAGCGGATCGAACGATGAACGACAAGGCGACCGTGGCGAGCAACTCCCGCCCGAGGTCGGTTTGATCAGCACAGATCGACAGCGCCACTTCGGTATCGGGCGCCGGGAGGATGAAACGCAGGCCAGTAGTGACAAGGGTGAGCAGGTCGGTGCTGGCATGGTTACAGACCAAAATGCTGTGGCCGCCGGTGTTTCCCGATAGATCAGCTACCTCGGTACGGTCGATGACCGGCCCGGCGTAGCGCTGGACATGCCTCGCCAAGTCACGATCAACCGGCTCACTGTAGGCCAGCCGTGTATCGATCACGCGGCCGGGAGGCTCCGAGGCTGTCGGTCCGCGCCCGCCCACCGATGCGGTTGTGTAGCCCGGATGCGATGGCGAGGTGCCGCTTCGCTGGTTGGAGATTTGTTTGAGGTAGTCGAAGATCCAGTCGAGGCCGGCAGGATCAAGCCGTTGCCTGGCGCGCGTGACAGCGACGTAGGCGAGCATGGCATCGGCGGGAGGGAGGGGCCCTGGACGGCCGGTATTGTCGGGTGCTGGTTCAGCGAAATCGTCGGCGATGGTGACCGTATCCCATTCCCGCCCTTTGCTTCTGTGTGCGGTGGAGACCACGATGTCGGCGTCGTCTTCGCTGTGCGCCAGGTGATCGACGGTATCGAGAATTGTCTCCACGCCGTGTTCGTCGATGAGGTCGACCAGCGGCCGCAGGTCCCGCCCGCCGTGGTCGTTGTCGACGTAGTCCTGCAACTCTGCCCAGCTGCGAAACGCGAACAGTTCACGATGGCTGGGCTGTTTGCCGCGTTGAAGTTGCTGCGCTGCTTCGGCCAGCCGCTTGATTGCCTCACCGCCCCCGACCAGCGCGGGTCGGCGCCCCTCCCGCAGCACTTCCATCACCTGCCTCACGGCCTCGGCGTTGGTTCTGCACAACACCGCGTGGGGGCGATGGACACGCCCCACCGTGGAGTTAAGGCCCGGATTGCCGATGAGCCGCATATCGGTACCGATGAGGCCCAGCCACAGGTTGGCTTCGGCGGCGATGGCCTCACCGAAGCGCCACGATTGACAAAGGTTCAGGCGCTCCTCGGCGTGCCAGTTCTCCAAGGCATCTACCGCTCCGCGCCAGGAGTACAGCTGCTGGTTGGAATCGCCCACCAGAATCTGCTGGGAACTTTGGGCGGCGATGACCGCCGCCAAGGCCGGGTTGGTGTCCTGCGCCTCATCGAGCATGATCACATCGAATGGCAAACGCGGCCCGGACAGAGCCCACATCTTGAAATAGTGGTCGTGCTCGAATTTCAACTGGCCGTCGGTACTTCGGAGATCCGCCCACGCGCGGCACGCGAAGGGCAGCACGGTCTCTGCCAGGTAGGCCAGTTCGTCGTCGGTGATACCGACTTGCCGTGGGAGGTGCTGGGGTCCGATCTCGGTGTCGTGGGAGTGGCAGTAGAGGGTCACTGTTTCCATCGCCATCCGCGCCAGGTCGCGGGGGAACAACGCGGTTTTCGTGAGCCCGACACCCTGGTTGATGCCCAGGATCCTGGCTTGGTCCTCGGCCCGTTGTCGCTGCGTGTTGTCGAGTCGATGTCGGTAGCGCTGCAGAAACCGGCGGGCCAATCCGTGCGCGGTGGCGCAGCGGACATGGGAGGGGAATCGGCGGCTCGCCTCGTCCTTGGTGACCCTGTTGTAGGCGATGTAGGCGACCTTCTGGCCCGCCAACGCGTGACCCACCAACTCCAGCGTGCTGGTCTTCCCCGCACCGGCGCCGGCCTGCACAACAAGATGCTTTCCAGCCCTGGCAGCTTCGATCACCGCTTGCTGCTCGTGCGTTGGCTCATACTTCCGCCGCGATCGGTTCGCGGGTGAAGTGGTCCGGGAACGAGAGGCGTTCACCAGCTGTGGCCGGGGCCCGCGTCCTGAAGACGCATTTCGCACTTGAGCGTAGGACGTGAACGCGAAGTCCCGCATCTCGTACGCGTGGGCACAATCGGGACAGATCAACGCGACGTAGCGCAGCTGCTTCCCGTTGTACTCGAACGGCTTTCGCGCAACATGAACCGTCGAATGCCCCTTCGGACACGCCAGTAGCAGTGTCTCCTCATACGACCAGCCCGGCTCACCGAACCGTGGCACCGCCAACGTGCAATCCGCAATTCCCCACAACACGGCGAGCTCTGAGACCGAGCCTTCCTCCACCGCGCGCCCCTTCCTCGCTACGACGGCCCCATCCGCCACATCAATCTGTCGCGCTGCTCACACGGTATCCGGCCGAACCTACAGCGGCATCCGCTTCCACGGAGTATCGCCGACACACTGCCGGGTCGACTTCTACGTGAAATACAGTTGAGCACAACGAGTTACGGGCAGCTATGCCACGAAGCGCATGTGAAGACACCAGAGACGTTCTGGGTCAAAACCCGGCCTGCCGCCGTCGGCACGGGCACAGCCGGCGCTGCCGCTATCACCGCCAGCGCCCAAAATGGCATCGCCGACGATCCTCGCGTCGATTCGGTCGGTATCGGTGCACACTGGAAGGATCATGAGCAGCAGGTTCAACACCGCGGCCTCGTCGCTGGCAATCCCCTGCGACGGCCTACGTTGAAGATTCGTCAGCCACGTACGGCGGTGTTCTCGGGCACCGCCGGCCCGACTCCGAATCTGCCGAGGACTGGGAAAGGACCGACGGCCAGTGAGCGTCGACTGGGATCGGATTGGGCAGTCGTGGTTCGACCGCATTGTCGAGGTGCTGATCAAACGCCGATACCGCGACGCGGACAGCGTGATTGCGGTGAACGGTCGCGGTGGTGATGGTGGCATCGATATCGAAGTGCGCCAAGGCAGCCGGCTGCGTATCTTTCAGCTGAAGTACTTTCCAGAAGGCTTCAGTGGCGGGTTCGCGCAAACACGACGAAAACAGATCCGGCGCTCGTACGACTCGATGCTCAAGGACAAACCCTACGAGTGGGTCCTGGTGGTGCCGAACAATGTGATTCCCTCTGAGCGGACATTCGTCGGTGGACTCGGGAAGACGGCTGACGCGCCGCGGCACTGGCGAATCATTGGTCGGCTGGAACTAGACGACTTGCTCATTGACTTCCCTGAGGTCGACAAGTGGGCACAGCGGAACGTAACCAGCCAACTGCGTGAAGATGCGCAACTCTACGACCGTGAGCGCAGCAGTCTGCTGGGCCCCGCCGATCTCGGCGCACGGGTCGGCGCTCTCGGTGAGCTGGCAGATTCGGCAGATCTGGACTGGACCTTCGACTTCCACCGGGTCGGTAACACGGTCTCGCAAGTGTTGCGAGCCCAACATCCAGGCGCCCACCTCTCCAGCCCAGTGTCTCTGAGGTTCCAACCTCGATTCGGACCCGAACATGCCCAGCTGGAACAGCGGTTCCGGCGCAAGCTGGGGTTCGGCACTGCGGATACAGTCGAACTTCCGCCCGAGGTCGTGCAGGATATCGAGATCGCCGGGCCGGCGCCGATTGCGCAACGGTTTGATTCGGGTTACGTCGTCATAGGGCGCGGCCCTGCGGCTCCAGGAGTGGGCCTCCCGCTGGAGCTGCGTTTCCTCGATGGGGACGACACCCTCGTCGCCTCCCATGAAGGTCGCATCACCAATTTGGGATCAGGACCGCACGGCATGTCGGTGAAAACGACCTTCTACGATCAGCGGCTAACGGTGGAACTCACCTTTGCCAGGACCGCCGAGCAGCAAGTGGTCCCACCCGAAGCGAACGTATCGCACGGGATCTATCGTGCCCGGCCACGGGTCGTCGCCGAGGTCCTGGCCTTCGTGCGCCAGATGCGCGCCGCACGCCGACTCGAAGTCTTCATAAATGGGGACTTCGCGCTGTCGGTCCGAAGCGACGCCAACCTGCCGGCCGACGAACAGGAACTCAGGCTGGAGGAGTTCGCGACCGACCTCGACATCGTGCAACAGCATTGCCAGCAGCGTTTCGCCTTTCCGGACACGATCTCCGAGGACGATCGTGTGGCCTTCCGCGTCGCGCGCATCGTGATCGAGGGCGGCATAGTTGCCTCACCCGAGGCCGGCACTGTGACCGCAACAGTGCCGAGGGAGGACTATGGGAAGCTGCGGGCACTGCTGGAATCAGGAAAAGTGCCGGTAGCCTTCAAGTTTGACTACACTGTATCTCTCGGCAACCGGGTCCTGCCGATCGGGCCGGCGTGGGTGTTCCACCCCGCAGCGACGACAGTAGACACGACCACGGTTCTCGCTGCGCTGGATGCCGGTGAGGGCGATAGCGTCAGCGTCGATTTTCAGCCAGGGCGCGATCCTTTCTTCTTCATCGCCTCCGCCGAACTACCGCCCGACCGGCTCGACGATCAGCTCGAAACACTGTGGCAGCTCGATGGAATCACTCAACCTCGCCAGAACCGGTTGCCGGCCGACGAGCGCCCCGGCGATGATCGCAGCAACGTCGATGTCTAGGACGACCGCACCTGTGTCATGGCCCCCTCCTGAGGGCGACCTGACCGTCGAGATCGCCTGGAAGAGATCCGGCGCCAATCTAACCGAGCGTATCGCGGAGGTCGAATCCCAACGGGTCGACTGGGCTAGTTGTTGCGCCGGGGCCTTCCTGCGAGGACACCAAGGCAGGAGACCAGCACTGTTACCGCCTCCGACCAGCCCGTCAGCAGCCCGGTCCCGGTAGCGAGACTGACTGCCAGCGAGAGGGCCAGGAGCGGGTGGATCTCGGGCGGTCTGGGGTCCGATGGCTCCAGTCGGGGATGGTCGGAGGTGGGAGTTAGGCTCATGTTCGCCCAGCCCTTTCGTGTCGCAGAGCGGATAGGTGTTGTGCGGCCCCGCCTGTTGCCTCAGGCGGGGTCCGCTGGTTTCCGGCCTGCCGATGGTTCTGGGCGGTTCCGGTACGCCGCACTCTATGCGAGACCTCCGACGTGTCACTTCTGCGCACGCGAGTCGTGTTCGCCGTCGCACTAACCGGGAAAGCGCTGTTCAGCATGGTAATTCGCGCGTTAGCACATACCACCGACACATCACAGCCCTGTGCGCAAACCGGCCGCTGGGGATAACTGCTGCGACGACAAATGCGGTTGTGCACAGGTTGTGCACAACCGCCGTTCGCCTTCTTACGTTGCCGGGTCGGCCTCGTCGGCGACGAGCCCGGTCGGCGCGTGGGTCCGCAGGATCGAGTCGAGCTGTCGGCGTTGTTCGCGTGCGGCGCGGTCGGCCATGGCGTGAGCGGCGGCGATGGCGCGCGAGTGCTCGCGCTCGCGCGCCTCGATCTGCTGGCGGTGTGCGTCGGCCTGTTCGTCGAGTTGCCGCCGCAGGGTGACGTTCTCCGCGGACGTGGCCTCGGCTTGACGCCGGATGACATCTGCTTCGGCTTCGGCGCGCGCTTGTGCCGTGCGTGCGGCGTCATGCTCGTCTCGCATCCTGGTCAGTGCTTGCTCGGCCTCGGTGTAGACGCTGTCGCGATCCTTCTCCGCCGCAGCGATTCTTGCCTCGGCGTCGGTGCGGGCTTGGTCGGCGGCGCGGCGGGCCTCGGTGACTTCGACGGCCGCCTCGTCGGCGGCTTGCAGCGCCAGTGTTTCCAATTCAGCGGCTCGGTCCCGCTGAGCCGTCATCTCCGCCAGCGCCCGCTCGGCGGCCGATTGCGCCTGCTCGGCAACGGCGATCTTGACCGCCGCCTCACGGCGGATCTCGGCGATTTCGCGATCGATCGCCTCGGCGCCGGTGATGGTGGCCAGCAAGTCGGCGCTGTCGCTGACGATCGCGGACAACTCGTCGCGCAGACGCGCAGCCTCGCTCAGCAAACCAGCGACCGTGATCGCGCCGTCGGTGACCGGCCGCAGACTGGGTGCGGCGGGTTCGCGGGTCTGCTGCTGGGCGTGTTTGCGTTTAGCGCGCAACGCCGTCTGCGCGTTGTGGTTCGGGTCGGCGCAGTAGGCGAAGGGGCGCCCCGGACGCCGGGTCGCCGCCTCGGGCTCGGCCGTGCAGCCGGGATAGCCGCATTCGCTTCGCGTGCTGCGTGTCCGGGAGTGGAGATCAATGGGTTGTGGCATTGAATTCCATTTCGTTTCATTACATTCCATGACCGTCGCGGCGATGAAATGAATTGCGGTGTGCGGCTGGTCAGGCGACGGGGCGCAGTCCGCCGTTGCGCACGCGGGGCAGATGCAGCCGGATGACGTCGGCGGCGGATTCGCTGGCGCGGCGGTCGATGTGGCCGTAGCGTTTGTCGGTGGTGTTGACCGACTCGTGTCCGGCGTCGCGGGAGACCACGAACAGCGGCACACCGTCTTGCAGCTTCCAGGAGATGCCGGTGTGGCGCAGTGTGTAGGGGGTCAGGCGCTTGCCGAGCAGGCCGGTGACCGCGTCGTCGAACCGCTCGAGCAGCTCGTGCGGATCGGCGCCCTTCCATCCGGTGGCGGGGTTGAACGGCCGGAAGTTGCGTTCATCGAGTGCTTGCAGCCGACTCAGGGCGGGCAGCCACGCCTTCTTGTAGAAGTAGGTGACGCTGATCGGGTTTCCGGTGGCGGTGTGGAACAGCAGCTCGTCGCGCGGGCGGTTCAGGTCGAGCCGGTCGAGGGTTTCCAGGGGCACGTTGACGGTGCGGATTCCCCGGCTGGACTTGGGTTTGCCGAGCTTGAGCGCGCCGCCGGCCCATTTCCACGCCTTGGTGATGCGCACCGCGCCGGTGCGGGGATTGATGTCGCCGACGCGCAGAGCGGTGACCTCGCTGGGCCGGGCCATCGACATCAGGCCGAATTCCGCGTGCGCGCGCCAGCGCGGCGGCATCAGCTGTTCGAACAGCTCCCATTCGGCGTCGTCGAAGTAGTCGGGTTCGGGGGCGTCGTTGCGGGGCAGCCGGGTGTCGGCGCACGGGTTGTAGGCGATCAGCGGGGTCGGGCGCACCGCGGCGGCCGCGCTCATCGCCGCCGAGAGAAATCCGTGCTTGTTCGCGATGGTCTTGGGTTTGTTGCCGACTTCCTCTTCCAGGTGCACCACCCAGGACTTGTCGGTCTCGGCCGTGATCGCGCCGAGAGGCAGATAGCCCATGAAATCGGCGATGTCGCGGTCGATATAGCGGTGATAGCGCTTGCGGGTCTCTGGTTCGATCCCGGTCAGCGTGTCGGCGTAGCGGCGCAGCCACTCGGTCAGGGTCAGGTACTCGACGTCGGTCCCGCGCTGGACGTCGAGGATCTTCAGCGCTTCCTCGGCGCCCACGCGCTCGAGCAGCGCGGCCCAGCGCGTCGCCTCGGCGGGGTCGTCGAAGGTCTCCGAACTCTGGCGCCTGCGGCCATCGATGTAGATGTTGAACGGCACCTGCCACGCGACGGTCCCGTCCGCACGAGGACGGGGTCGAGGGGTCGGCATTGTCACCTCCGGTCGGTTCCAGGCGACATCTCGTGAGATGTCCTGTTACCGACCGCTGGTAACCGGCTGCTGACGCCAGATGCTGACGCCATGCACGCTCAGGATACGTTTCCGCGCCCTGAGCGGCCAGTCTGTGTGGTGGAGCCTAGGGGAATCGAACCCCTAACCCCTGCCTTGCAAAGGCAGTGCTCTGCCAATTGAGCTAAGGCCCCCTCGGCCGTCGTCGACGACCAGGTATGCGAATGTGGGCCTAGGAGGACTTGAACCTCCGACCTCTTCGTTATCAGCGAAGCGCTCTAACCGCCTGAGCTATAGGCCCGTAGTGTTTCGTCTCGACTCGACATGCTGTCGTGACTGACTCGGTAGAGACTACACAACCCCCCGATTGCTCTCCAAAACGCCTGGTCAAAGCACCCATAAAGCACGAACGGCCAGTCCGGTGAGAACCGGCCGGCCGTTCGTCGCGGAGCGTCAGTCCGGATCGGCCAGCGTCACCTGCACGCCGCCCACCAGATCGGTGCACTGGTTGTAGATGAAGACACCCACCGTCGAGAGCGCGGTGAACAGCACCACGTTGATCAGGCCGATGACGGCCGCGTATCCGAATACGCTGCCGGCGTCGATGATCGTCGTCGCCGAGGAGTTGTTGTCGTTCACCATGTCGGTGAAGGTGCTGTTCAGGCGGTCCCACACACCCATGCCGGAGAGCACGATGTAGAGGAATCCGACGGCCAGCATCCACACGAAGAACATGGCGACGCTGATCACCAGCGAAACCTTCAACGTCGACCACGGGTCGATATGGCGCACCTGCACGGTCGCGCGCAACGGCTCACCGCTGGTCACCGCCTGGGCGACCGCCGCCTGCGCGGCCGGCGAGACGGTCGGCGCCGCGGTCTTCACCGCCATCGGAACCGACTGTGCCGCACCGGCGTCCGCCTGCGGCAGCGGATGCCGCAGATCCGACAGATCGGGCAGATCCTTGATCAGTTCCGGACGGGCGATGCTGCGGGTCGGTCCGTCGATGCCGACGGATTTCACCATCGCCGCTTCCTTGCGCGCCGCCTTGGCCGCGAGGTCGGTGGTGGTACGGGCGTTCTTAACCCCGCCGCCGAGTCCGGTCTGGGGGTTCGCCCGGCCCTGCACGGGAGCCTGGCCGGGGCGATTCAGATTCGACTGCGGCTCCCGCTGCGGCAGCTGCGACCAACCCTCCTCGAAGCGAGAACCACCACGACCCTCACCGGCCTCGGCGGCCTCCGGCGCCGCAGCGCCGGATTTCGCGGAATCGCCCTGCGACTCGGGGTTTGCGGACGAACTACCCGAGCCGTTGTCGGCCGACGACCCGGACCGCGGCGCCGGCCGCGGCGGAATCGGTGACGGTGCGATCCGCTCGGTCACACCGTTGGCGTGGTTTCGCTCGTCGTTCGGCTGATTCGGAGTGGTCAATGCAGAATCCTTCGATCCGTCGTGGCGCCGCTGCTTGTGGAGAAATTACCGCTTCCAGAACCTAACGCTAATCCGAGCCTCAGGCCTCTTCTTCCCCGGAAACCTGGTCGGGCTCATCGGCGTTACGCGCGATCGCGAGCAAGGTATCGCCCTCGCCGAGGTTCATCAAACGCACGCCCTTGGTCTGCCGGCCCGCCTTGCGTACCTGATTCGCCGCCGTCCGGATGACACCGCCGCCGGACGTGATGGCATAGAGCTCGTCATCGTTGTCGACGATGAGCGCTCCTACCAGACTGCCACGCTTCGGGTCGTACTGAATCGTCAACACACCTTTACCGCCGCGGCCCTGCGCGGTGTACTCCTCGATCGCGGTGCGCTTGGAGTATCCGCCCGCGGTCGCGACCAGCAGATAGGTGCCGTCTCGAACCACGTTGAGCGACAACAGCTCATCGTCGGCGTTGAAGCGCATACCCTGCACGCCCGAGGTGGCGCGGCCCATGGGACGCAGCACCTCGTCGTTGGCGGTGAACCGGATCGACTGTCCGTGCGCGGACACCAGCAGCAGATCGTCGTCGGCCGAACACAGTGCGGCGCCGACCAATTCGTCACCGTCGCGCAGGTTCACCGCGACGATGCCACCGGTGCGGTTGGAGTCGAAGTCGGTCAGTTTCGACTTCTTCACCAGGCCGTTGCGGGTGGCCAGCACCAGGTAGGGGGCGTCCTCGTAGGTCTTGATCCGGATGACCTGGGCGATCTTCTCCTCCGGCTGGAACGCCAGCAGGTTGGCCACGTGCTGGCCGCGCGCGGTGCGGTTGGCCTCGGGCAGCTCGTAGGCCTTGGCCCGGTAGACCCGGCCGAGGTTGGTGAAGAACAGCAGCCAGTCGTGGGTCGAGGTCACGAAGAAGTGCTTGACCAGATCGTCCTGCTTGAGGCCGGCGCCCTGCACGCCCTTGCCGCCGCGCTTCTGGCTGCGGTACAGGTCGGTCTTGGTGCGCTTGGCGTAGCCGGTCGCGGTGATGGTGACCACGACGTCCTCGCGAGCGATCAGATCCTCGTCGGCGACGTCACCGTCGGCCGCGACGATCTTGGTGCGGCGGTCGTCGCCGTACTTCTCGACGATTTCGGCCAGTTCGTCGCGCACGATGGCACGCTGACGTTCCGGCTTCTCCAGAATGTCCTTCAAATCGGCGATCTCGGCCTCGATGCGGGCCAATTCGTCGACGATCTTCTGCCGCTCCAGGGCCGACAGGCGCCGCAGCTGCATGTCGAGGATGGCGGTCGCCTGGATCTCGTCGATCTCGAGCAGTTCCATCAGGCCGGTGCGCGCGGTGTCGGTGTTGGCCGAACGCCGGATGAGGGCGATGACCTCGTCGAGCATGTCCAGCGCCTTGACCAGGCCGCGCAGGATGTGCGCCCGCTCCTCGGCCTTGCGCAGCAGGTAGCGGGTGCGCCGGACGATGACGTCCAACTGGTGATCGACGTAGAGCCGGATCATCTGGTCCAGCCGCAGCGTGCGCGGTACGCCGTCGACGATCGACAGCATGTTGGCGCCGAAGCTGGTCTGCAGCTGGGTGTGCTTGTAGAGGTTGTTCAGCACCACCTTCGCCACGGCATCGCGCTTGACCGTGACCACGATCCGCATGCCCGCGCGGTCGGAGGACTCGTCGTGGATATCGGAGATACCCGCGATCTTGCCGTCCTTGACCTGCTCGGCGATCGAGTTGATGAAGTTGTCGGTGTTGACCTGGTACGGGAGCTCGGTGATGACGATCGTGGTGCGACCCCGATTGTCCTCTTCGATCTCGACCACACCGCGCATCCGGATGGAGCCGCGACCGGTGGTGTAGGCGTCGTGGATGCCCTGGCTTCCGACGATCAGGCCGTAGGTCGGGAAGTCCGGTCCCTTGACGCGCTCCATGCACGCCGCGAGGGTGGTCTCCTCGTCGGCGTCGTAGTTGTCCAGCGCCCAGTAGATGGCATCCGCCAGCTCGTTCAGGTTGTGCGGCGGGATATTGGTCGCCATACCGACGGCGATGCCGTTGGACCCGTTCATCAACAGGTTCGGCACCCGGCTGGGGAGAACCACGGGCTCCTGGGAGCGGCCGTCGTAGTTCGGCGTGAAATCGACCGTCTCGTGATCGATCTCGCGGAGCAGTTCCATCGCCAGCGGGGTGAGCCGGCACTCGGTGTACCGCATGGCGGCGGCACCGTCGTTACCGCGGGAACCGAAGTTGCCCTGGCCGTCGACCAGCGGATACCGCAGCGACCACGGCTGCGCCATGCGCACGAGGGTGTCGTAGATCGAGGCGTCGCCGTGCGGGTGGTAGTTACCCATGGTCTCGGCGACCGGGCGCGCGGATTTCACGTAGCCGCGGTCGGGCCGGTAGCCGTTGTCGTACATCGCGTAGAGCACGCGCCGGTGCACCGGCTTGAGGCCGTCGCGCACATCCGGCAGCGCGCGGCCCACGATCACGCTCATCGCGTAATCGATGTAGCTGCTCTGCATTTCGTTCTGAATGTCGACCGGCTCGATCCGGTCGCCCGCACCACCGTTGGGCGGCAGCGTGGTCTCGGTCATGAAGTCTCCTTAGAGGGCCTGTGCATAGGGCTCGGCATGTGGACGGGCGCGCAGTGTGCTGCGCAGCGCCGGCTACACGTCGAGGAAGCGAACGTCCTTGGCATTGCGGGTGATGAAGCTGCGACGCGCCTCGACGTCCTCACCCATCAGCACGGAGAACAACTCGTCGGCCGCGGCCGCGTCGTCCAACGTCACCTGACGAAGCACCCGCACCGAGGGATCCATGGTGGTCTCCCACAGTTCCTTGGCGTTCATCTCGCCGAGACCCTTGTAGCGCTGGACACCGTCGTCCTTGTTGATCTTCTTGCCGGCGGCTAGACCGGCCTCCAGCAGACCGTCGCGCTCGCGGTCCGAGTAGGCGAATTCCGGCTCGGAGCGCTGCCACTTCAGCTTGTACAGCGGCGGCTGGGCGAGATACACGTGACCGTGCTCGACCAGCGGGCGCATGAAGCGGAACAGCAGGGTGAGCAGCAGCGTCGAGATGTGCTGGCCGTCGACGTCGGCGTCGGCCATCAGCACGATCTTGTGATACCGCAGCTTCGAGATGTCGAACTCGTCGTGGATACCGGTGCCGAAGGCGGTGATGATCGACTGGACCTCGTTGTTCTTGAGGACCTTGTCGATGCGCGCCTTCTCGACGTTGATGATCTTTCCGCGCAGCGGCAGGATCGCCTGGTACA
Source organism: Nocardia sp. 852002-51101_SCH5132738 (assembly GCF_001665695.1). NCBI lineage: Bacteria > Bacillati > Actinomycetota > Actinomycetes > Mycobacteriales > Nocardiaceae > Nocardia > Nocardia sp. 852002-51101_SCH5132738. The sequence continues at coordinate 21,650 of NZ_LZML01000104.1, forward strand.
TCGAGTCGCGGCCGGATTTCGCCGAGCCACCGGCGGAGTCACCCTCGACGATGTAGATCTCGGACTTGCTCGGATCCTTGGACCGGCAGTCGGCCAGCTTGCCCGGCAATCCGCCCAGATCGGTCGCGCTCTTGCGCCGGACCAGCTCACGAGCCTTGCGGGCGGCGACGCGAGCCTGCGCCGAGGACACCGCCTTCTGCACGATCGTCTTGGCATCGGCCGGATTGGCCTCGAACCAGTGCGCCAGATGTTCGTTGCAGGTGCGCTGGACGAACGACTTCACCTCGGTGTTGCCGAGCTTCGTCTTGGTCTGTCCCTCGAACTGCGGCTCGCTGACCTTGACGCTCACGATGGCGGCCAGACCCTCGCGGATGTCGTCGCCGGTGAGGTTGCCGTCCTTCTCCTTGAGGAGCTTCTTGTCCTTGGCGTACTTGTTGACCACTGTGGTCAGCGCCGCGCGGAAGCCCTCTTCGTGCGTGCCACCCTCGTGGGTGTTGATGGTGTTGGCGAAGGTGTGGACGGATTCGGAGTAACCCGAATTCCACTGCATCGCGACCTCGAGTTCGTGGCCGGTGCCCTTGCTGGTGAATGAGACGACCGTGTTGTGGATCGGCTGCTTGGTGCGGTTGATGTGCTTGACGAAGTCCTCGAGGCCGCCCGGGTAGTGGTAGGTCCGGGTCTTGACCTTGTGCTCGGGCGCGGCCGCGCCTTCGTCGTGCTTGGGGGCCTCGGCGGTCTCACTGACCACCTCGTCGGTGACCTCGGCATCGCTCACCCGCTCGTCGGTGAGGGTGATGGTCAGGCCCTTGTTCAGGAAGGCCATCTCCTGCAGCCGGCGCGAGATCGTCTCGAAGTTGTAGGTCGTGGTCTCGAAGACGTCCGGATCCGCCCAGAAGCGCTGCGTGGTGCCGGTCCGGTCGGTGGGCTCACCCTTGACCAGCTTGCCGGGCTTGGCGTCCTTGTACTCCTGGCTCCAGTGGAAGCCGTCGCGGTCGATCTCGGTCACCATCCGGCTGGACAGCGCGTTCACCACCGAGATACCGACACCGTGCAGACCACCGGATACGGCGTAGGCGTCCGAGTCGAACTTGCCGCCGGCGTGCAGCTGGGTCATGACGACCTCGATGGTGGGCACGCCCGTCGCGTGCATCGCCACCGGGATACCGCGGCCGTCGTCGACGACCTCGACGCCGCCGTCGGCCAGCAGGGTCACGTCGACTCGGCTGGCGTAGCCGGCCATCGCCTCGTCGACGGAGTTGTCCACAACCTCCCAGATCAGGTGGTGCAGACCGCGCTCACCGGTGGAACCGATGTACATACCGGGGCGTTTGCGGACCGCCTCGAGTCCCTCGAGAACGGTGATGTTGGAGGCACCGTAGTCCTTGTTGCCCGCTTTCGCCTTGGACGAGCCGCTTGCGTTGGAGTCGTTGGCAGCCACTGCTCGGTAGCTCTCCTTACTTGCTGATCCCTCGATGCGACGTCGGACAACACACACAGCCCGAGCCCCGTATGGCCTCTGCTCGAGATTTCGAACTGCTCGAGAATTACGGGTCCTCGCGCGTGCTGCACGGAACGCGCCGAAGGTATCGCCGCTAGTTACTCTTCCATCCTACTGGTACCCCCGGCACAGGATGCACCTATGACACCCCTGAGAGCGTCGTGAGTGCGTGAAATCGGTCGCCGCCGGGTCCGGTTATGGGCGAACCCGCTCCCGTGAGCCTCAGCGAAAGCGACGGGCACTCGGATCCCGCGGCGCGAAGTTACGCCGATGTGGTTCGGCCGGCCGCCGGACTGCGCACCGGTTCCACGTGAAACTCGGCGCCCGCGGATCAGCCGTAGGTGTCGCGCGGACCCCGCCCCTTGATATGACGCTCACCCTTGCGCCAACTCGGCGCGGCGGGACCGCTGATCTTCAGCGAGGTGACCACGCCCTGACCGACCGCGGCATTGATCTTCGCCAGTAGCTGCGACTGCAGCATTCGCAACTGAGTGGCCCAGGCGGTGGATTCGGCCTGGATACTCAGCACGCCGTCGGTGAGCGATACCGGGTCGGCGTGTGCCGCGATGTCGTCGCCGACCACGGCCGACCACCGGCCGAAAACCATTCCCTCGGCGACCTTTCCGGACCACCCGCGACTCCTGGCGAGCGATCCGGCCAGTGCGGACAGCAGCTGCGGATCCCGGTCGTCGGGCCGCGCACCGGACCAGCCGGAACGCCGGCGGAGTGCTCGAACCCCGCCCTTACGCGGTGAGGCGCGCCCCTGGCCGACCGCCTTACCGCTGGCGCGAGCCGCGGCGCGCGCCTCCTCCAGGGCACGACGAGCCAGGTCGACACCACGCAGTTCCGGTTCGGGGCCGGTGGACGGCGGGGAGCCGTCTTCGCGCCCGGGGTCTGCGGCCACCTTCGACTCCTTTCCGGTCACTACGTTGCGGCAAGGCTAGCCGCTGGGTCCGACAGCTTCAGCCGATGTGCCGGCCTTCGGCGCTCTCGTCCGCGAGGGTCTCGTCCGCGAGGGTCGGCGGCTCGACGATGCGCGAGGTCCGCCCGTCCGCGACGCCGTCGGTCTCGACCCGGACCGGATTCGCCTCGAGTTCCGGCGGCACGTCCTCGGGCACCGCGGCCGTGATCAGCACCTGTTCGGCCCCGGCGGCCACCGCGGCCAACGCGGTGCGACGACGCCGGTCCAATTCCGCGAAGACATCGTCGAGCAGCAGGACCGGATCGGTACCCGCGCTGCGAAGCAGTTCGAAGGCGCCCAGCCGGAGGGCCAGCGCGAACGACCACGATTCCCCGTGGCTGGCAAAGCCTTTCGCGGGTGCCGAACCGAGCATCAGATCCAGATCGTCGCGATGCGGGCCGACCAGGCAGACCCCGCGCTCGAGTTCCTTGCCGCGCGCGGATGCCAACTCGCTCAACATATTCGCCTCCAGCGCCTCGACATCGTCGGACTGTGGAGAACGGTGTGGATCGAGGAACTCCTCGGGCAGCGCGGAACTGCGGTAGCGGATGGCCGCGGTCCGCGATTCCGGGGCGATGGACCGGTAGGCCTGCTCGAGATAGGGGTGCAGTTCGTGCACCAGCCGCAGCCGCTGCGCCAGCAGTTCGGCGCCGTGCGCGGCCAGATGCCCGTCCCAGACGTCGAGGGTGCTCAGTTCGGCCGGCGCGCCCGAGCGCGAACGCGCCTGTCGCCCCGCTGTTTTCAGCAGCGCGGAGCGTTGCCGCAGCACACGGTCGTAATCCGAGCGCACCGCCGCCAGCCGCGGCAGCCGGGCAGTGGCCAGTTCGTCCAGGAAACGGCGTCGTTCGGACGGGTCGCCGCGGACCAGCGCCAGATCCTCCGGCGCGAACAGCACGGTCTGGAGGATCCCGAGGATCTCGCGCGTGCGGCGGACCGGTGACCGATTGATCTGAGCGCGATTGGCGGCGCCCTGGTTCAACTCCACATCGATGCGCAGTTCGCGGCCACCGTTGACGACGGTGGCGCCGATCCGAGATCGCTGCTGCCCCAACCTGATCAGCGGGGCATCGCCGGCAACCCGGTGGGAACCGAGTGTGGACAGATAACCTACGGCCTCGACGAGATTGGTCTTACCGTTGCCGTTGGCCCCCAGGAAAACGGTTCTGCCTGTGGGTAATTCGAGGTCGGCATGCTCCCAGGAGCGGAAATCGCGCAGCGTGAGCGTTCGAATGTGCATAGATGAACCCGCCGTCACCAGGCACTTTGTGACGGACGGGTCGAAATGCACACGCGCCCGGGGTTTTTCACAGGTTTATCAACATCTCCACAGGTCGGGTTGAACGAGTGCCGCCTCGCCGGTCGTATCGTGGCCGGCGAGGCGGGGAGGATCGGAGCCGAATCGATCAGCCGGGCAAACGAACCGGCATCAGCAGGTAGATGTAGTTGCTCGACAGCGCCGCGAACGCACCGGACTCCGAAAGCTCCGGCTCGTCGTCGGTGGTCGGGCACATCACCGCGGGGCGGCTGGGTGTGGTGAAACCGAAGGTCACCCGGTCCGAATGCAGCGCCGACAGGCCGTCGTTGAGGTAACTGGGGTTGAACGCGATGGTCAACGGCTCACCGCGGAACTCGGCATCCAGCCACTCCTCGGCGCGACCGGCGTCGTCACCTCCGGCGGACAGCTGCAGGCCCTGGTCGGAGAATTCGAGCCGCACCTGGGCGCCGCGCTCGGCGACCAGGGCCACACGTTTGATGGCCTCGATCAGTGCGCTCACCTGCAGGGTCGCGATCGAGGTGTGCTCCTTGGGGAGCAATTGGCGGAACTTGGGGAATTCCGCGTCGAGCAGTCGCGTGGTGGTCCGGCGGCCGCCGTTGACGATCCCCAGCAGTCCGTCGGTCCCGGTGCCGAAGGCCAGCTGGACGGGCGCGTCGGAGGCTCCGAGCGTCTTCGCCGATTCCGACAGCGTGCGAGCCGGGACCAGGACCGCAGTCTCCACATCCGGGCGACCGGGCTGCCACTCCAGATGCCGCACCGCCAGGCGGAAGCGGTCGGTGGCTGCCAGAACCACCTGGGAGCCCTCGATTTCGACGCGGATGCCGGTCAGCATCGGCAGCGTGTCGTCGCGGCCGGCGGCGACGGCCACCTGGCCCACGGCCTCGGAGAACAGATCCACACCCAGTTCGCCGGTCTGCGGCGGCAGTTCGGGCAACTGGGGATAGTCCTCGACCGGCATGGTCGGTAGCGAGAACTTGGCGCTGCCACACGCGATCAGCACCCGGGTGCCGTCGACCGAGACGTCGACCGGCTTGTTGGACAGCGCCTTGGTGATGTCGGCCAGCAGGCGACCGGAGACCAGCACCTGTCCCGGGCCGGCCACCTCGGCGGCGACGCGCATCTGCGCGGAGACCTCGTAGTCGAATCCGGAGACCGTGAGACCGTCCTCGTCGGCCACCAGCAGCACACCGCCCAGGACGGGCACGGGCGGGCGAGACGGCAGGCTACGGGCCACCCAGGCGACGGATTCCGCGAAATCCTCGCGAGCGACCCGAAACTTCATACTTGCAAGCTCCATCGCTCGGTATGTCCTCTCCCAGTCTCGATCGGTCGTGATCTGTTCGACGCCGTGGTGATCAGCGTGGTTCATACAACAGCGTGGTTCGCGCGGCAATGCGGTCGAAACGACTCGCCCGTACGCACCGCAGTGTGGCACAGGCGACCGACATCAAACCGTACCCGCGCATGCGGGCGATGACTACGTCACCCCCTCGCCCGGTGCGTCGTCCGCCGGGATGGGCCGGACGCGTTCCGCTCCCTGCTTCGTTCGGTTGTGGAGTGCCACGAATCGATCCGTCCGCCTCCGAGCCGAGTTTCCACACACCCTGTTTTCAAGAAGAAATCTAAAGAAGAAGAACTGAAGTAGTAGTAGGCACTGTGGATTCTGTGGACGCGGCCCGTCCGCCCAGCTCAGGTGGCGTGGCGGCGTGGGGATGTCCGGCGGGTGACTCGAGGATGAACAGTGGGCCGCTGTGGAGGCCGCGAAACTGTTCAACTTCCATCCTCGAGCCATCCTCGAGTTCTTCCATGGCCCGAGACCTGTTGTACACACGTGTGTGCCGATCGGTGCACTACCGGGGGATTCCTCGAGGACCTGACAGGGAGTCCTCGAGGAATCCACATGCCGATTCGGCCGTCTTCGCAGTTCGGACCCCGTGGACGAATTCGGCTGTGGGAACTGTGGACCGAGGGCTGTGAGCGAATGCGTGCACAGCCCCGCGCATCGACTGTGCGCAACCTCGAGGACAAACCTGGGATTCCTCGAGGAATCCACAAGGACTCCTCGAGGAATCCACAACACGAAAAAGCCGATCCACCCAGGTCAACCGGGTGGATCGGCTTGTGTAGCGATTCAGCGCGAGCGCTGTTTGATTCGGGCTGTGAGTTCTTGGACCTGGTCGTAGACCCGGCGGCGCTCGGTCATCTCCTTGCGCACTTTCTTCTCCGCGTACATGACCGTCGTGTGGTCGCGACCGAAGGCCTGACCGATCTTCGGTAGCGACAGGTCGGTCAGTTCCCGGCACAGGTACATCGCGATCTGGCGAGCCTGGGCCAGCGGCCGAGCCTTACCCGGACCGGTCAGCTCCTCCAGCGTGGTGTTGAAGTATTCCGCGGTCACGGCCATGATCGTCGACGCCGTGATCTCGATCGTGGTGGTGTCCGGCATCAGATCGCGCAGGACGACCTCGGCCAGCGACAGATCCAGCGGCTGTCCGTTGAGGGAGGCGAAGGCCGTTACCCGGATCAACGCGCCCTCGAGTTCACGGATGTTGCGCTCGACCCGGCTGGCAATCAGTTCCAGCACGTCGTGCGGCACATCGAGGCGGTCCATCCGCGCCTTCTTGCGCAGAATCGCGATCCGGGTCTCCAGCTCCGGCGGCTGCACGTCGGTGATCAGGCCCCATTCGAACCGGGTACGCAGTCGCTCCTCGAGCGTCGCCAGTTGCTTCGGTGGCCGATCGGAGGACACGACGATCTGCTTGTTCGCGTTGTGCAGGGTGTTGAAGGTGTGGAAGAACTCCTCCTGGATACCTTCCTTGCCCTCGATGAACTGGATGTCGTCCACCAGCAGGATGTCGGTCTCGCGGTAGCGCCGCTTGAACGCCACCTTCCGGTCGTCGCGCAGACTGTTGATGAAGTCGTTGGTGAATTCCTCGGTCGAGACGTACTTGACGCGCATCCCAGGGAACAGCCGCTGGGCGTAATGCCCGGCCGCGTGCAGCAGATGCGTCTTTCCCAGACCGGAAGCCCCCCAGACGAACAGCGGGTTGTACGCACGGGCCGGCGCCTCGGCGATCGCGACCGCCGCCGCGTGGGCGAATCGGTTCGAGGCGCCGATGACGAAGGTCTCGAAGGTGTATTTGGCGTTCAGGCTGGCCGAGGAGTTCGCGGGGGCGGGCGGCGGCGGTTCCGGCGACTTCGTGAAATACGTCGGCCAGGAATTGCGCGCGCTCACCACCGGTTCGTCGGCCTCTTCGGCCGCGCCCGGCCGCTGACCGACCTCCGGCTCCGGCGCGAACAGCGACTCCTGTCCGGGATGGCCGCCCGGCCGGGGCAGCTCGGGATCGTGACGCAATGGTTCGGTCTCCCGCCGCAACGCCTCCTGGGGATGCAGTTCGTGGTCGCGGCGCAGGGTGTCCGCCTCACGCCGCAGCGAATCCGGACCGTGCAGGCCGTCCCGGCCGGGCAGGCTGTCCGGGTCCCGCCGCAGGACGTCGGCTTCGCGGCGGAGTACGTCCGGGTCGTGGCGGAAGGCTTCGGCTTCCCGGCGCAGATCGTCGGGATCGCGACGCAGACTTTCCGGATGCCGGACCAGCGCTTCGTCGTGCAGATGCGCTTCCGGGTCCCGGCGCAGCGGGGAGGACGGTCCGAGGCTGTCCGGCAATTCCCCGGCCATCGGCGCGGACGGATATTCACCCTGGGGATAGGCGGTCCGGGCCTGGTAGTCGGCTGGGGAAAGATAGCGTGGGGTGGGGAAATCGTCGGCGTCGGGATACTGCGGTGGCGCCGGGAAGCCGACCGGTTCACGGGGCTTGTCGCGCATCCGCTCCGGACGCGACGTCAGGCGAGCATGTCGGGCGCCGGCGCCGGGGCGGTCCGGCGGCGGATTGGCCGGCGCGGCGATCCGGACGCCCAGACCCTCGACCTGCGGGCCCAGCCGACGGGCCAGCGACCGCAGAATCGGTTCGCGCAGATCGCGTTCGATGGCCTCCTGGGCCAGGGAAGAAGGCACCGAGAGCAGGGCAAAGCCTTGTGCGACCGTCAGCGGCTTGACCAAGCCGAGCCACGCCTTCTGGGCGTTGGTCACCGGCGGAATGGCTCCGTCGGTGGAGCCGGCGGTGAGCTCGGCGACCACTTCGGGCCAGACCGCGGTCAACACGTTCTGCTCGTCGTCCACGTATTATTTCCTCCCCGGAGCAAGTCGACAGGAGCTCCAACGGTCGGCGACCACTGACAAGCCTGGCCGTCAGCCATACGAATATGCCACTCCAGGGGTCTTTCCACACAATTATCCACAGATGTGGAGAACTCGGATGATACGTGGCTCGCTGCGACAACCCCCCGGTCAGCGCCTGGACCCGCGCTTCTACAGCTATCTTCTAGCTATGAATCGTAGTGGGTCCGCGGTGGCTGTGACAAGGGCGGTTCACGACCGCGCCGTCCGCACGGCGCGTCGCGGCCGTTCGGTGCGTCGCGCGGAGCGAACGGATATCGTCGACCCGGAAAGCAGTGGCGGGCGTCTCATGGGGGACCCCGAGTTTGACCCTCTCCTGGCTGATCAGTACCCTCGTACAGTCACCCGTTGACGCGGTGTTGGCTGCCTGCTGCCCGGTCGAATCGTCGATCCAGCGGGACCACCACGCAATGGGCGTTGTGCCGATGAAGACCAGTTTTCATCGCGACCACATACGTTTCACCGAACAGCTTCGGGCGCCGCCTGGCGCCCACCAACTCGAGGAGTGTTGACCGTGGCCAAGGGCAAGCGGACGTTCCAGCCGAACAACCGTCGTCGTGCGCGGGTCCACGGCTTCCGACTCCGGATGCGTACCCGTGCCGGGCGCGCGATCGTGTCGGCGCGCCGTCGCAAGGGCCGCGCCTCTCTGACGGCCTGATCGCACGGCATCGGCATCGCCGCCATGCCTGACTCGTCGATCGTCTCGCTGCTTCCGTTCACCCGTTACGTGGTCGGACACTCGGGTGTTGCCTGAGCCGTACCGGCTGCATCATCGTGCCGACTTCTCCCGGACGGTGCGACGTGGCCGACGAGTCGGGAGACGGGACATCGTCGTGCATGTGGTGATGCCGTCGGCGTCGGAGGAACCGAGATCCGACGATGCCGTGAGGTCCGACGATGCGGCGGCTAGGCCGCTCGCACGCTTCGGTGGTCCTCGTTTCGGATTGATCGTCAGCAAGGCGGTGGGCACCGCGGTGGTTCGACACCGCGTCGCCCGCCGCCTGCGTCATATCTGCGCCGGGGTCGTCGCAGATCTACCGGCGGAGGCCGATGTCGTGATCCGCGCCCTCCCGGGTGCCGCGGTGGCGACCTCGGCGGAGCTGGATCAGCAGTTGCGGTCCGCGCTGCGGAAAATGTCGTTCGATCTCTCCGCCGCGCGGGTGGCTTCGAGTGATGCGTCATGAACCGCCTACGCGTAGTGACGCGGCTTCCGGCGAATCTCTTGATCTTTCTGATCGAGCTGTACCGGACGTACGTCTCCCCCACCCGCATGCCGGTATGCCGATTCACCCCGACCTGTAGCGAGTACGCGGTGACGGCTCTGCGTACGCGCGGGCTGTTCGTAGGTCTCGGATTGACGGCCGTGCGTCTGGCCAAATGTGCGCCCTGGCACCCTGGTGGGTGGGACCCGGTTCCGGAACGGAAACGGGCTGCTGCCGAAGCGGCTCACGAGACGAGTCGGGCCCACGACGAGGCGGCCGAACACAAGTCTTGTAAAGGGTCGCCGCGCGCGGTGACCGGCGACACGACCGACGGGAGTACATAGAGCCGTGCTCGACTTCATCTATTACCCGGTGTCCTGGATCCTTTGGTTCTGGCACCGGATCTTCGGGTTCGTCTTCGGACTCGGAGATTTCGACAAGGGCGCCAGCAACGGGTTCGCCTGGGCGCTGGCAGTGGTGTTCCTGGTGTTCACCCTGCGCCTGGTGCTGTACAAGCCCTTCGTCAAACAGGTGCGCACCACGCGGCAGATGCAGGAACTGCAGCCGCAGATCAAGGAACTGCAGCGCAAATACAAGAACGACCGCCAGAAGATGGCCGTCGAGATGCAGAAGCTGCAGAAGGAGCACGGCTTCAACCCGCTGATGGGCTGTCTGCCGGTGCTGGCTCAGGTGCCGGTGTTCATCGGTCTGTACCACGTGCTGCGGTCCTTCAACCGCACCGGTAGTGGTATCGGCCAGCTGCACATGACGCCCGAGCAGAACGCGATGACGCCGAACTACGTGTTCAGCGCGCACGATGTGCAGTCGTTCCTGAGTGCCCGCATCTTCGGTGCGCCGATCTCCGCCGCGATCACCTCGCCCAAGGCAACCCTGGACGCGTACGCCGATTACGGCGGCATTCCGCACGTGTGGAATATGGTCGTCGTCGCGGTGCCGCTGATGATCATCGCCGGCCTCGCAACCCACTTCAACGCCCGCGCCTCGGTGGCACGCCAGAGTGCGGAGGCGGCGGCGAATCCCCAAGCCGCGCTGATGAACAAACTGGCGCTGTGGGTGTTCCCGCTCGGTGTCGTCGTCGGTGGCCCCTTCCTGCCCATCGCGATCCTGCTCTACTGGGTGGCCAACAACATCTGGACCTACGGGCAGCAGCATCTGGTCTTCGGGCGTATCGATAAGGAAGAGCAGCAGAAGAAGGAAGAGGCGATCGAGCGGAAGGCGCAGAACGCCCCGAAGCCCGGCGCCAAGCCGACCGCCAAGAAGAAGTCCGGGGCCGCCGAGCCGTCGGCCGCCGACGGGGACAAGCCCGCGGCCGCGACGAACGGCACCTCCGCCTCCACGACGTCGGAGTCCACCACTCCGACTTCTTCGGCCAAGGCAGGTTCGGCCTCCGGCAAGTCGGGCTCGTCCGGTAAGTCACCCGGGCCGGGTAATCGCAAGCGGTCCGGCAACAGAGGTCGGGCGAATCAGAAGCGACGTCGCTAGCGGATCCGGATACGACGGAAGATTCAGATTGAAGGAAACGACATATGACTGTTGAGACCGATGGAGGGGACGCCACTGTGGCCCTCGGTGTGCAGGATGATGCGTCAGCGGTAGACGACCGCGATGAGGCGACGACCGAGCCGGATACGACCGATGCCGAAGAGGCGTTGATCGAAGAGGGCGAGATCGCGGGCGACTATCTGGAGCAGCTGCTGGACGTTCTCGACTTCGACGGCGATATCGATCTGGATGTCGAGGGCGACCGGGCGGTCGTCAGCATCGACGGCGGGCGGGACCTGTCGAAGCTCGTCGGTCGGCGCGGCGAGGTTCTGGACGCGTTGCAGGAGTTGACCCGACTGGCCGTGCAACAGGCGACCGGTGTGCGCAGCCGCCTGATGCTCGATGTGGCCGGCTGGCGGGCGAAGCGTCGCGAGGAACTCAGCGCGCTCGGAACCGATGCGGCGCGGCGGGTGGCGGAATCGGGCAAGCCCGAATCGCTGGCCCCGATGACTCCGTTCGAGCGCAAGATCGTCCACGATGCGGTGGCGGCCGTGGACGGTGCCGCTAGTGAGAGTGAAGGTGTCGAACCCAACCGGCACGTGGTCGTGATCCCGGCCTGAGAAATTGGATGGGTAAGGTAGGGCCCCCGGTTCATCGAACCGGGGGCCCTACTCTTTGTGATGAGTTGCGTGTGATGGATTTCGACGGTCCGGAAGGATGTTTCACGTGGAACGAGGCGCGGGTGCCACTCCTCAGCACTCCCCCGGCGGTGACTCCGTCGATCTGACGCCGCCCGCGGTGGCGGCCGAGGTATTCGGCGATCGTCTTCCGCTGGCCGAGCAGTACTGCGCCGCGCTGGCGACCGCGGGCGTCGAACGCGGTCTGATCGGTCCGCGGGAGGTGCCGCGGCTCTGGGACCGCCACATCCTCAACTGTGCGGTGCTGGGCGAGTTGATTCCTCTCGGAGCTTCCGTCGTCGACATCGGCAGTGGCGCCGGACTTCCGGGAATTCCACTCGCCATCGCGCGTCCGGATCTGCGCATCACACTCGTCGAGCCGTTGCTGCGGCGCACCAAGTTCCTGGCAGAGTTCGTCGAATCGGCGGGGCTCGAGATCACCGTGGTGCGTGGTCGCGCCGAACAGCCGGACGTTCGAAAGGAAGCGGGCGGTGCGGATTACGTGACTTCCCGTGCGGTCGCTCCCCTCGGGAAATTGGCCAAGTGGTCCCTGCCGCTGGTTCGAGAGCGCGGCCATATGTTGGCGCTCAAGGGATCCAGCGTCGCCGAGGAACTCGAGCGGGATCAGGTTGAACTGGCGCGCGCGGGTGCGGGCCACGCGAAGATTCTCGAATGTGGTGTGGGCATCGTGTCGCCGCCGACCGTCGTGCTCAGTGTCGAGCGTGTGCCCCGCGCGGAGAAGCGGGCGAACAAGGAAGCGAGTCGACGCGCCCGGCGCGCACAGTAACTTTCGTTGTTTCACATGAAACAACGCCCCGCGAGGCCGCTCGGGACGGTCGCAGCGAGTCATTCCGTGCGTGTCGGATAGTGATTGCCGCGGTTCAACTTCCGTATTCTGGCCGGTGCTGGCAAGCTAGTTGTCGTCGAGCGTGAGCGCGCGGTTTCGCGGTTCCCGGCAGCTCCGCGTTCTGCTTGTTCGAGCCATGCGGCGCCGGTGCTGCCTGGGCACGTGTCTGAAGTTCTCGGGGTTAGGAGCCTGTATGTCGAACCGTCCGGCGAATGTTTCACGGGAAACAACATCCCGGGTGCCCGGAATGCTGGACAGCGGCGGCCTCGAGGGAGATGAATTCGCCAAGACCGCATTCGGAAACATCTCCGCCGCTGAAACTCCGATCGCGGCCGAAGCGCATCGCGCCAGCCAGGTCCTGCACCCCGGCTCCCTCAACATCCCCAAGCCGCGCGAACAACGCATCATCACCATCGCCAATCAGAAGGGTGGCGTCGGTAAGACGACGACGGCCGTGAATCTCGCTGCCGCGCTGGCACTGCAGGGGATGACGGTGCTCGTCATCGATCTCGATCCCCAAGGCAATGCCAGCACCGCGCTCGGCGTGGAGCACCACTCCGGCGTGCCGTCGAGCTACGAACTGCTGATCGGTGAGATCTCGGTGCAGGACGCGATCCAGCGGAGCCCGCACAACGAACGCCTACTGTGCATTCCGGCGACGATCGACCTCGCCGGCGCCGAAATCGAATTGGTTTCCATGGTCGCCCGTGAAGGCCGATTGAAAGCGGCCATTCAAGAAGCCAACCTGGCGGGCTACGACATCGACTACGTGATGATCGACTGCCCGCCTTCTCTCGGCCTGCTGACCGTCAACGCGATGGTGGCGGCCAAGGAAGTGATGATCCCGATCCAGTGCGAGTACTACGCGCTGGAGGGCGTCGGCCAGCTGCTGCGCAATATCGGTCTGGTGCAGGCACATCTGAATCCGGAGCTGCACGTCTCGACCGTCGTTCTCACCATGTACGACGGCCGGACCAAACTCGCCGACCAGGTTGCCGAAGAGGTCCGCGGCCACTTCGGTGACGCGGTGCTGCGCTCGGTGATTCCGCGCAGCGTCAAGGTTTCCGAGGCGCCGGGCTACGGCATGACCGTGCTCGATTACGATCCTGGTTCCCGCGGCGCGATGAGTTATCTCGACGCGGGGCGGGAGATCGCGGCCCGCTCGGCCGTCATCCAGAGCCGAGTGTCGCCGGGCCAGGAAGGCGCGTCGGTCGGTACGGCTGGTGCAGCACAGGAAAGGGGTCGGTAGGCCGATGAGTCAGGCGAAGAAGGGTGGCTTGGGGCGCGGGCTAGCCGCGTTGATTCCGACCGGTCCGGCCGATGTGCAGGGACTCGGAAGCGCGGCAGCCAATGCGGTGATCGGACTCGATCCGATCGGGCCGCATCCCGCGTCGGCCTATCTGCATCGGGTGCCCGATGCGGCCGAGGAGTCGAGCGCCGGTGCGGTGTACCGGGAGATTCCGCCGGATCAGATCGAGCGCAATCCGAAGCAGCCGCGGCAGGTCTTCGAAGAGGATGCGCTCGCCGAACTCGTCCATTCGGTGCGGGAATTCGGTCTGATGCAGCCGATCGTGGTGCGGGTGCTGGAGTCCTCCCCCACTCCGCGTTATCAGCTGGTGATGGGTGAACGGCGATGGCGAGCCTGCCAGGAAGCCGGTCTGGAGACCATCCCGGCGATCGTGCGGGAGACCACCGACGACGCCATGTTGCGCGATGCGCTGCTGGAGAACATCCACCGGGTGCAGCTGAATCCGCTCGAAGAGGCGGCGGCCTATCAGCAGCTGCTGGAGGAGTTCGGCGTCACCCACGAAGAACTGGCGAACCGAATCGGCCGATCCCGACCGGTCGTCACGAATATGATTCGCCTACTGAAGTTGCCGATTCCGGTGCAGCGACGAGTCGCGGCCGGCGTGCTCTCCGCCGGACATGCTCGCGCGCTGCTCGGGTTGGAAGCGGGCGCCGAGGCGCAGGAGCGGTTGGCCGAACGCATCGTCGCCGAGGGGTTGTCGGTTCGTGCGACCGAGGAGGCCGTCACTCTCGCGAACCGCTACCCCGAAGAAGAAGCGAAGCCGACCCCCAAGCGGCGGCAGATCTACGCACCGGGGTTGGACAAGGTTGCCGAGCGATTGGCCAATTCGTTCGACACCAGGGTCACGGTGAGTATGGGCAAGAAGAAGGGCAAGATCGTCGTCGAGTTCGGTTCGGTCGACGATTTGGAGCGCATTGTCGGGCTGATGGAGCAACAACAGCTCTGACGAGACAGAACCCTGGGGTTCGGCGAGAAACGTCACTGTGACACCGCTGTTTTTCGCGCCGATCCGAATGTGCCGCGATCGATAAGGGATGGGAAATGAGGCGTTCGCTTTGATCGCATATTCTTGCTGGCGAGAAGATGTTGATGCGGCGTGAGCATAGATGAATCGGAAAGCTGGAGGCTGAGCAGAGCGGTGTCGACCAGCGTGACCGCACTAACCCTCGGCGGACTGGACAAACTTCCCGCACATGCGCGTCGATGCGTGTTCTGGGAGATCGACCCTGCCGTGGCGGCAGACTCTCGTGAATTCAGCGATCCCGTCTTCGAAAAGGAGGCGTGGTTGTCGACGGTCATGCTCGAATGGGGGTCCTGCGGGCAGATCGCGTTGGTCGATGGCCAGCCGGCCGGATGTGCGCTGTATTCGCCGCCGAGTGTGGTGCCGCGCGCGGCGTTGTTCCCCACCTCCCCCGTGAGCCCGGATGCGGTCCTGCTGACCACGCTGCGGGCCGAACCGCCGCACAACGATGGAGATATTGCCCATCGGCTGATTCAGGCCGTAGTCGGCGATCTGATGCGCCGAGGTGTGCGAGCGATCGAGGCCTTCGGAATTCGCACCGATCCGGCCGCGACCGCGCTGCCGGCGCGCGGAGTGCGATCCATGTTCTTCATGGAGCGCATCGACTCGCCGGGCCACGGCATCGCCTCGGCCCCGCGGCCGAAGGCCAACAGGGCCTGCTCTCCCGAGAGCTGCATGATCGACGCGGATTTCCTCGAGGACGTCGGATTCTCGGTGGTGGCGCAGCACCATCGTTTTCCGCGACTGCGGTTGGAACTCGACAGCGATCATCTGTGGAAGGAAGACGTCGAGCGCGCCCTGGACCAGCTGCTGGCCGCCGCCGCGATGCAGGCCCAACCGAGCGTTCCCTGCCACTGACCGAAAAAGAAGGCGCCCCCGGAATCGGATTCCGGGGGCGCCCTCTTGCGGTATGCGGGAACTACATCCGGTCGGCCGCGGCCAATTCCTCCGCCAACAGCTCGGCGAATGTATAAGTGCCGGTGGGCTGATCGTCCTGGCCGAGCAGATACAACCGCTTGACCGAGATCAGAATGGCTTCCGCGATCACATCGCGCATCCGGGGATTGGTCAGCACCGAGGCGTCGTATTCATTTGTCAGGTAGCCGATATCGACCTGTACGGTCGGCATCTTCGTCAGACGCAGCAGGTCCCAGGTGCGGGCGTGGGTGCGGCAGTCCTGCAACGAGGTTCGTGCCACGATTTCGCGCTGGATGAATCCCGCCAGCACCTGGCCGATCATCGATACCGAACCGTGCGAATTCCCGAAGTGGAAACTGGCTACGCCGCCCGCGGACGAACTGAGATTCGCCGCACAGCGCAGCGAGATCATCAGATCCGCGTCGAAGGTGTTGGAGGTCTCGGCGCGCTCGGCGTCGGTCGGGTTGGCGCCCCACGGGCGGGACAGGAACGTCTCCATGCCGGTGGCGGCCATCCGGCCCTCGAGGCGGCTCGCCAGATCCCAGAGGATCTCGGACTCGTACACGTCGCCGAATTCCGTCGGCACGGCCAAACCCTTGTCCTCGCCGCCCATTCCGGGGTCGATGACGATGCGCTTTCCGGTCAGCTGCGGGCCGGCCCGGTGGACGACCTCTTCCTCGGCGATGCGATGCGGATTGCCGCCGGTGACCCGCGCTCCGAGCAGTTCCAGCGAGCGCAGGGTGTCCGGACCGCAGATGCCGTCCGCGGACAGGCCGATCTCGCGCTGGAAGGCCGTGAGCGCATCGTGGGTATGCGGGCCGAAGTAGCCGTCGATGCGATGGACGTAGAAGCCCAGATCCTGCAGGCGCCGCTGCAGGGTGGCGACATCGTCGCCGTACAGCGGTGCCGAGAGCTGATAGATCAGGGTCCGGGCGCCGAGGCGGTAGGACGCCTCCTTCAGCGCGCGATAGGTCGCGGGCCCGACGACGCCGTCGACCAGCAGGCCTCGCTGCTGCTGGAAAGCGCGTACGGCCGAATCGAGTTCACGATCGAAGACGGCGTCGGAATCCTTCCAGTACTCCCCCTGCCCACCGGACCGGTCGGTCCCGTGCGGGTGTGGATGGAATCCGAGACTTGCCAGGTTGCTCCGGACCTCAGCGACGGCTGGACCAGTATCGCCGTGACGAAGTCGGTGCATGCGTGAGAGCCCTTTCCTTCCGCCAACCCGGGTACCCACTTATGCGATGGCACACACCCTCGCACGACCGGAGCGTCGGTCGATTGTCTCAGACCCGAGCCGTATTTCGGCAATTCTCCGGGTGCCGAAATAGTACACAGCCATCGGGTCCCGGAGTGCCCCCTGGTTCGAACCGCATCGGGGCCCCGGGCCGGACACGCTCGCGACGTGCGGTAACCCGGGGCCTCGAACGGGACGACTCAGATGATGCCCTCGAGTTCGCGCAGCAGGGCGGCCTTACCCTTGGCACCCACGATGCGCTTGGCTTCCTTGCCACCGGTGAACAGGATCATCGTCGGCAATGCCATCACACCGTAGTCACGGGAGCTCGTGGGGTTGGCGTCGGCATCGACCTTCGCGACGGTCAGCTTGTCACCGTGCGCCGCGGCGATCTCCTCCAGCACCGGGGCGACCATCTTGCACGGACCGCACCAGGAGGCCCAGAAGTCGACGAGCACCGGCTTGTCGCTACCGAGCACATCCTGTTCGAACGTGGCGTCGGTGACGGTCTTGGTGGCTGTTTCGGACATGCGGAACTCCTAGCGGTGTGCGATGACGCGATATTCGAAAGGCTTCGGGGGTGGATTAGCCGGCGGTGACTTCCACCGGGTTGCCGGCGTGATCGAGCGTGTTGCTGGTGATGTCGCCCTTCTCGGCGAGCCAGCGCTCGGCGTCGATCGCCGAACGGCAGCCGGTGCCGGCGGCCGTAATGGCCTGGCGGTAGGTGTGATCGACCAGATCGCCGGCCGCGAAGACGCCGTCCGCCGAGGTCGCGGTGCCGGGCTCGCGTACCTTCACGTAGCCCTCGGCATCGAGATCGACCTGGCCGCGGACCAATTCGCTGCGCGGGTCGTGGCCGATCGCCACGAACAGGCCGGTGGCCGCCAGCTCGGAGGTTTCGCCGGTCTTGGTGTCGCGCAGGGTGAGACTGGTCACGGCGGTGTCGCCGTGCACCTCGACCACCTCGGAGTTCAGCCGGAAGCGGATCTTCTCGTTCGCCTTCGCGCGCTCGAGCATGATGCGGGAGGCGCGGAATTCCTCGCGGCGATGCACGATGGTCACGCTGGAGGCGAATTTGGTGAGGAAGGTCGCTTCCTCCATCGCGGAATCGCCACCGCCGACCACGACGATGTCCTGGCCCTTGAAGAAGAAGCCGTCACAGGTCGCGCAGGCGCTGACCCCGCGGCCCAGCAGCTCCTGCTCCCCCGGCACGCCGAGGTAGCGGGCCGCCGAGCCCATGGCCAGGATGATCGCGTAGGACTGATAGACCTCGCCGCCGACCGTGACCGACTTGATCGGGCCGGAGAGATCGATCGCCTCGACATCCTCGGTACGGATATCCGCGCCGAAGCGCTTGGCCTGCTCACGCATCTCTTCCATGAGATCGGGGCCCATGATGCCGTCGCGGAAGCCGGGGAAGTTCTCCACCTCGGTCGTCGTCATCAGCGCACCACCGAACTGGGTGCCCTCGAACAGCAAAGGTTCGAGCTCGGCCCGGGCAGCGTAGACCGCGGCGGTGTAGCCGGCGGGGCCGGAGCCGACAATGATCAGATCGCGTACAGGCGTGCTCATGATGCCCTTCCGAAGTGTGTTCAACAGGCGTGTCGGTCAACAACAGGGTAAACGTAGATGTTCCCGCCGCCGACCGGCTGTGGCCGAGGCCGCGCGCTGTCAGCCGATATCACGCATATCGAGGATCTGCGGATCCGCTGGGCTGCAACCGGTCCGCACGACCAGTGCAGTGATCTTTGGTGGACGCGGGCCGGTGAGCAGAATCAACACGGCCGATTCACCGCGATATGTGACATTCGTCGAGCCGAGCACCGTGCGGTCCGGGACCGCGGCCTTCACACACCCGGCCATCGCGCCGGGGCCCGACAGCGGGCCGGTGACGTCGTTGCGGCCCATGGCACTGAGTACGGCCGCGGAGGACAGCTCGTCGTCGAGGGCGACGCTGGTGCCGTGTTCGGCGGGCAGTGCGTTCGGCCTCACCGTGCGATCGGTCGCCGCGTCGACCGCGACCAGGGTTCCGGCGATGACGGCCACCGCCGCCGCGGCCGCGGTGAACCAGCGCAATCGCTTCGTGCGGTGACCCTCCAGAGAAATCGGCTCGTCCGGTGACGCCGTGCCCGGGACGTCGGCGTCCGGCGGCAGCGGCTCCTCGGGAACCGGCTCCGGCGGTATCGCGTCGAGAGCCGGCATCGGACGGGTCGCGGGTGGCTCACCGTCCGAGCCGTCACGGTGGAGCTGATGGACGGTGGCGACCGGTTGCGGTTGCTCGCCGCGGGACAACTGGTCCAGCAGCGCGTCCAGCCGGGCCGCGACCTCGGTCGGTATCGGGTGCAGGATGCGATCGTCCAGGCTCAGCGCGCGTAATTCGGCGCTCACGCCGTCGAGCGAGTGCAGAAAACGGACGGCGTCGGGGTCCCGGCGAACTTGTGGCCACAACAGCTCGGCCTGCTCCGGAGGGACGTTGTCGGCGTGCAACTCGGCCAGCAGATCGGTGGAGAACGGAGGGCGCGGCACGGAACGGGCTGCCATCACACCTCCTGTGTCCACTTCGTCGCCCCACACCCCGGAACGGCGTCGCCGCGCGGCGAATTCGCCCTTGTCGTCCATCGCCTCTCCGGGTCCGGCCTCATGATGTAGCGCCTGTCATCGCAGCGATGCGGAGGCAGGCACAACGAATATTTGTCCGTCTGTTAGTAAAGACGCTTCTCGGCTACGTCCGGTTCCCCGGATTTCGCAGGAATTCCAATTCCTGTTCCAGCCGTTTTCGGCCACGGGCGCAGCGACTTTTGATCGTCCCCTCGGCGACGCCCAGCAACTGCGCCGCTTCCGCTACGGTATACCCTTCCATGTCGATCGCAACCAGCGCTGCTCGCTGATCGGGCGGCAGCGTGAACAGGGCCGCGGCAACGACCATTTTCACCTCGCGCTGCGCGATGTCGTCGCGTTCCATTGCGGGTTCTGCCACCGATTCGTCCGACAGTGACGTCGCGGGACGGGATTTGTTGCGCCGCATACGATCCAGGCATGCGTTGACCACGATGCGATGCAGCCAGCTGCGTACCTCCGCATCCCCGCGGAAGGTGGCGGCATTGCGATGCGCGGACAGCAGCGCGTCCTGCAGCGAATCGGCGGCATCTTCCGGAGTTCGGCAGGTGCGCAGTGCCAATTGCCAGAGCCGGCTGTAATGGCGGCGGAACAGAATGCCGAAAGCGTCGCGGTCTCCGGCGACATGGGCGGAAAGCAATTCGAAATCGGTGGTTTCGTCCGGATCGATCGAGCGACGACGAACAGCAGACGACTCCGGTGTCCCCCCACTGGCGATCGCTTCGAACGACACACAAACCCCTTGGACAGCGCTCACGGCGGCGCGAAGTCCTACACCGGACCGGCCGCAAATTCCGCATCATCCAGGACCGAGACACCAGATCCCAGGAAGCTCCCCTGCTGAGAGCGCGCTGTGAATCATAACGTTTATTACGAATCGGTAGCAACCAGAGCGAGGTGATATCACGGGCCGGAACAACCGCCGGCCGCGACGGCAGGAATCAGGAAGCTGCCTCGAAGTGAATGTCGCCGATCGACGACTGGAACTGGCCGCCGTTGTTGGCCAGCTGGGTGATCCAGATCAGGATGTAGCGGGCCGGCTGGTCGGACTGCACCGGGATCGTGGTGGTGCCGTCGGCCAGGGTGGCCTGGCCGACGAGCTGGGTCTGATCCAGGGTGGGAACCGCGGTGGGCGAGGTACGCACCTCGACCACCGTGCCCGGCGACGCGGAATCGATGACGACCTTGCTCACCTTGCTGGGCCCGGGCAGCGTCGCGAGCACCCCGATCCCCTTCTTCAAGGCCGGGAACTGCTGGAAGTACTGATCGGTGTGCCAGGTGGTGGTCGGATTGCCGTCCAGCAGGGCCGACACGTTGCCAGGACTGTCCGGGGTCCCCTCCGGGGAGTACACCGAGACGCCCGTCGCCTGCAGCGGAAGTCCGGCGGCCGTGGTCGGCGCGGGTCCCGCTGTCTGCGCGGCCGGCGTCGTCGGTGCGACGCTGGCCGTGGTCAGGCCCAGTTTGCGCTGTTCGTTGAGCGGTTCGTCGGCCGAACCCGGCGCGAAGATACTCAGCAGCCACCAGATGATCACGCCGACGACCAGCGCCGCGAGCACACCCAGAGCGACCAGGATCCACAGCATGCGCTGCGACCGCTCGCGCTCGGCGGCGAGCAGTTCCGGATCGGCGAGGCTTTCGTCCGGATTCGCGACCGCGCGCTGGCCCAGGCGCAGGACCGGGATGAAGTCGGTCTTCTGGTCGACGACCGAGGCCTGCTCGAGCACGTGTTGCACGGTCGCCGCCGTACGCACGCCCTTGTCGGCCTCGAGCGAGCGGACGGCCACCGCGGAGATCTCGAACGGCACTTCGGGGCGAATCTGGCGCGGTTCCACCGGAGAGCCGTCGCTTCCGAAATCGGCCAGCTTCAGCCCGCCGACGGTCGCCGCCGAACCGGTGACACCGCCGGTGCGGATCGGCCAGCGGGCGGTGATCAACGCGTAGAGCATCGCGCCGAGGCCGCGCACATCCGATTGCGCGTCGGAATCGGCCAAGGTGCCCGGGAAGGCCAGCACCGCATCGCCGGACGCGCTGATGCGTACCCGGTCCGGATGGTCGATCGAGAGCGATCCGCCGCCGCGATGGGCCAGTTCGGCCGCCGCGGCCAGGGCGCGGATGGCCCGCGCCGCGCCGATCGGCGAGGGCTGGGTCTCGGCCATCTCCCGCAGCGAACGGCCGGGAGTCCACTCCGCGACCACGATGCCGCCGGAACTGCCGCGCACCACGTCGAGCACGCGGGCCAGGCCGGACGAGTTGATCCGGCCCAGGCGCAACGTGCGCGAGAGGATGGCCTGCGGGCCGTCGTGGCCGGGATTGTCGGCGGCCTTCTGATCGGCATCGACGAAGGTGAGCGCGACCTCACGGTCCAGTTTCACATCCAAGGCCTGCCAGAACCGCAGTCCGCGCGCGCCGCCGTGGTCGGCGAGCAGCCGATAGCGGCCACCCGCCACGGAGGCGCCCGGAATCAGTTTGGGACCGCGCGGCACCCGCCGGGCCGGCGGTTCCACCCGCATCGGGGGCATCTCCGGCGAACCGACCGGCAGCATGCCGGTGTCGTAGGCCGGATCCCGCGGCGGCACCGCCGCGGGCGGCACTGCTTCCGCGCCGTTGCCGCCCACCGCGTCCGCGGCGTTCGGCGCGTCGGGGGCATCCCCGTGCACACCGGCCTCGGCGTCGGGCGCCGCAGCGGCGTTCGACGCTTCCGTATGGTCGGATGCGGAGTCCCGAGTGCGGTCGGCCGGCGGAACACTCCCGGGTGGGACGTCGTCGGTGCGCACTGCGCCTGCCGCGTCGGCAGCCTCGGCGGAAGGCTGGCCCTCCGCCGCGTCGTCGCTCACCCTCGCTCCTCCTTCGCCCTGATATGTCGAAGTTTGTGGCGCCGGTGCAGCACCGGCATTTGCGTTTCTCTGCCGAACAGGGTACGGGAACTCGCCCTGAGCGGTGCGGTCAACCGCACCAGGACGGATTACCGGCAACACCATGGTCTGGGCGTCGGTATACGGGTCGTAGCGGTAGTAGTACGGAGCTGCGAGATCCGGGCGCGGCAGCACCATCGTGTCGTGCATATCGGCCGCGGTGTCGTCCAAGCCGAGGTCGGGCGCCGGCGGCGTGAAGCCCAGGCGGCGCGACACCGCGACCGTGAGCGCGACGATCTCCGGCACTCCGGCGAGGCGCATCAGGCCGAATGCGACGCCGAACATGACGATCGCGTCCAGGCCGACCCGCAGGACCGAGGCGAGGCCGCCGTCGAGCCGCGACAGGCCCAGCACCTGATCCATGATCAGCGTCACCGCCGCGCCGGCCACCGAGGCCAGCACGACACGGGTGACGGTGCGGCCGACGTTGGCCATGCGCAGGTCGCCGAGACTGCGGTGCAACAGCCAGCCGCCGATCACCGCGCCGGTCACGAAGCCCAGGCCGTTGGCCACGCCCAGGGCGATGACCACGTGATCGTCACTGAAGAACACCGGCGTGAGCAGCGACAACACGATCTTGACGCCGGTGATGCCGAGGATGATCCAGGTGGGCGTCCAGGCCTGTTCCCGCGCGTAGAACACCCGCAGATGAATCAGCACCAGCGCGTACGGAATCAGCGTGAACGCCGACCAGGAGACCGCCTCGCCCAGACGGCCCGCATCCGAACTACCGAAATGGCCGTATCCGTACAGCGCCTGGCCGATCTGCGGACCCGCGATGGTGAGGAAGGTGACCACCGGGACCAGCGAAATCATGGTCAGACGGGTGGCGACGCCGAGGTCGTCGACGACCGCCGGATTGTCGTCGGCGGCGGCATTGCGGCTCAGCCGCGGCATGATCGCGGTCAGCAGGGTCACGCCGAGCACGCCGTACGGCAGCTGAAGCAGCAGCCAGGCGTTCTGATAGATGGTCGGGCCCGCGACATCGGCGTGCGAGGAGACCCGGGTGGCGATGGTCCAGCCGATCTGGCTGATGAACACGTACAGGATGATGGCCGCGCCCATTCCGGCGAACTGCTTGAGCCGGGCGTCCACCCCCCACAGCGGGCGCAGATCGATCCCCAGCCGCCGGATGGCCGGCAGCAGGCTCACCATCTGAACGATGACACCGACGGTCACACCGACGCCGAGGACCAGCAGCTTCGGATCGCTCATCCGGACCGGATCGAGGCTGATCTCACCCGGCGTCACCGCGTACAGGGTCAGAATCGCCAGCACGACCACGTTGTTCAGCACCGGCGCCCAGGCGCCCGGTTTGAACACTTGATGTGTGTTCAGGATCGCCATGAGCAGGCCCGACATCCCGTAGAAGAGGATGGCCGGCAGCAGCAGGAAGGCGAGCGCCGTGGTCAGCGCGGTATTCACCTTGCCGTCGTGGGACAGGAAGATGTGGGTGGTCATCACCGGCGCCGCGGCGACGGCGAGGACGGTTCCGATGGCCAGCACCGTGAATGCCGCGGTGACCAAGCGGCGGACGAAGGCGGCGCCGCGGTCGGCGTCCTCTTTCTCCGCGCGGACCAGGGTCGGCACCACGATGGCGGTGAGCACCGCGCCGAGCAGTAGCTCGGAAATCATGGTCGGGATCGTGCTGGAGACCGTGAACGCACTGGCGATGGCCGGGCCGAGCACGGTGACGAGCAGCAGCTGCTTGACGAAGCCGGTGATACGGCTGACCAACGTGGCGACTGCGATGGACCCGGAATCGCGGACCAATCGCGAAGTCGACGACTCTTCCGGTTCCTGCTCGATCACGGCCTGCTGGGCGGTGCGGGGACCTGCCGAATCACCGCGCGCGCGTGTCGGCCGTGACGTATCGGGGCGCGCCGCAGCCGGACGCTCCGCTGCCGGCCGGCGACGCGGCTCGGCCGCCTCGGAGGGCGGGATCTGGCGCGGCATCGCCCGCTCCGCGCGGGGCGGGCGAGGGACTCGGTCGACCGGACCGCTCGGCGGGCCCGGCGGATAGGACCGTCGCGGATCCGCACGAGGCACGTCCCGGCGCGGGGTCTCCCGATTCTGAGACTCGCGGTACTGAGGGTCTCGGTACTCGGGGTCTCGGTACCGGGATTCCTGGTCGGAGGGATCGACCGGCGGGCGCGGGCCGCGCTGCGGTGGACGGGGCCGTCCCGGCGGCGGGGTGTCCTGCTGCGGGCGAGCACCGCGATGATCCGTCGGGGGCACTTGACGGAACGGCTCGCTCGGCGGGGCGTTGGGGGGTAGCGGCGGGCGCGGCGCATTCGGCGGCGTCTGGCGGATGGGCGCGCTCGGCGGGCTCTGCCGGCGCGGTGGATTCTGCGGGCCCGGATACCGGGACCCGTCGGGCGGGTTCGGCGGTCCCGGACGAGGCGCTGCTCCCGGCGGAACCTGGCGCGGGACGGCACCCGGTATCGGGCGCATGGGTGCGCTGGGCGGCGTTTGCCGGCGCGGCGGCGGTGTGGGCCGGGCCCCGTTCGGGCCGGGCATCCGGCCGGCCGGGGGTACCTGTGGAATCGGGCCGCTGAGCGGTCGCCGCGGATCGGCCGGATCGGGGCGGGCCTCGTTCGGCAAGCGATGCGGCGGCGCGCCGTTGGGCACGACACCGTTGGCGCCCGAGGGCGGCATCGAGGGGTCGGGACTCAGCCGACGCGGTCCACGCTCCCACGGCGCGGCGGGTGCGCGTCGCGGAAACTGCTCGTCGTCGGCCTGATCGGGCACGACGGGGCCGTCGTACTCGGTCACCGGACCTCCGGTCTGCTCGGCATTCGGGCCGGCCTGTGAACCACCCGGTCGGCACAGTAAGCCGCTGCGCGATTGTCGCTCACTGTGCCCGGCGATCTGCGGGACACCCGCACCCGGTCGGCACAGTAAGCCGCTGCGCGATTGTTGCTCACTGTGCCTCCTCTTCCTGCAGTACTCGTTTGCGGGCGCGCAGGTATCGGTTCAGCCTGCGTCGTTTTCCGGGGTCCAAACCCTTGTCGGCCGGATCCGGCTGTCCCCGGAAGCGGCGCCACAAGCGGCGACCGGCGAGCAGGAACAGCAGTGCACCGGCACATGCGGTAATTATCGCCAACGCTTGACCGTAAGCGTTCGAACGTACCGAAACCGAGGTGGCGTTGCCGAGAGGCACTCCGGCCGGTGTGGTAAGGGATATCGGAATCACCAGGTTACGGCTGTCGCTCACCTTGGTCGGGATCTGGAACGACCGAGTACCCTCCGCCGGAAGCTGCTGCTCACCGATATCGGTGATATTCGTCTCGGCGGGCGCCCCGATCTTGAACCGGATCCGGATCGCGACCGGCAGATCGTTGCGTGCGACCAGCAGCAACGGGCTCTGCTCCGAGGCCAGCGTGTAGACCCCGCCCGGCGGCAGCACACTCACCGAGGAGAACAAACCGTCCATGGTCCGGGTGGTCTGTTCGAGTCGTCGTTGCGCGACGGTATCGGCTTGCGAATCGGTGCCGGTGCGATCCGAGAGCGTCAGCACCCGGATCAGATCGTCGCGCAGCGGCGTGAGGAACGTCCGCGGCGTCGGCTCCTGCTGAGGGATCTCCACCAGGGCGCTCATCAGATCGTCGATCCGATGTTCCTGCTGCCCGACCGGCGCGACGAATTGGTCCGGCACCGCCTGCGCCACCGCATCACCGGAGTAGTCCAGGTCGTACGGGCGCGGATCGACCGGCTGGGCCAGCAGATCGGCGAACGAACGCGGTGTGGCCAAACCGCTGCGGAACATCAGCTCCAGATGCGAGAGCAACGCTCCGGCCTCGTCGCGGTCGGCGCCCCACTGTTGCGGCGGCATCAGCAGGGTCGCCCGGGGGCGGGTCTCGGTCGTATTCAGCACCGGCCAGGTCAGCGCGCCCAGTGCGTCCTGCAGTCGAGCGGTGCGGGAGTCGTTGGTGACCGCGTAACGCACCCGGTCGGGAGTGAACGCCGGAGTCGGCGGATTCGATCCGACCGCGGCCAGCGCGGTCGCCGACCACATGTCGAAGGTGGCGACCTTCAACCCGGAATCGGGCGCCGGCGGCGTGAGTTCGGGTTTGGCCGGCGCGGTGGCCGGCAGGCGAACCATCTCCGGCACCACCGGTGCGATATCCGCGGCGACGGAGGCGGTACTGCGCACCGTCGCCTCGCCGCGCCCGGAACCCGTTGCGGCGCTGACGGAACCGCCCTCGGTGACGGCATTTCCCGAGAGAACGGCGGTCGTGAAACCGCGCTCGGTCAGCATGGCCGCGGCATCGGCTCCGATGGCTCCGGAGGCGGGCAGGCTCACACCGCGCACGGATTTGACCGACAGCAGCGAATCGACGATATCCGCGGGTGCGGTGATCGCGCGGGCGACCAGATCGGCATCGTGGACGCCGGCCAACGCGGTCGGGTCGACCTGCGCGAACGGCAGCGCCACCGTGCACATCGTCGGCGCCAGCGCACGCAGCCGGTCGAGCCAGGTCCGCGCGGCCTGCGGTCCGGTTCCGTCGCGTGTCGGCCCGTCCGGATCCGACGGCGAGGCCAGCACCCGGTATCCCTCGGTCATCCTCGACACGGTGAGCAGCAGATCCGGGTCCACGGCCAGGCACAGCAATCCGGCCAGCCCGGCGCCCGAGCGGCCGGAATCGTGCGAGGGGTCGGGCCGCAGCGCCGACTCCAGCGCCGAGAGCAGCTGATCCAAGCGGCCACCCGCGGCGAGTTCGCCGGCCAGTTCGTCGTCGGTGAGCAGCGCCTTGCCGTCCACCGACCCGGGAATGCCCGCGACCATGCGGGGCCGGTCGGCCAGGGGCCACAGCATGGTGGTGGCCACCGGCGGCTGCGGTGCGGCCGGAACCGGCTGTGCGCCCTCCGCGGCGGCATCGGCGCCGTTCGGCAGGGCGGGCAGACCGAGCACCGGCAGCAGGAACCGCGCATCGTCGAGATGTGCCTGATTGCCGTAGGCCGGTTCGCCGTTCACATTCAGCAGCAGTGGATACACGCCCGGTTCGGTGATGCCGAGCGAGTCGGTGACCGGCGGATTGGCGGCCGCGTTGGACATGCCCTCGCGCACCCCGATCCGCAGGGTGAACTGTTTGCGCTGCCCGGGCCCCAGCTGGTCGGCGACGTCCTGGAACTGTGCGCTGACCGGAAAATTCGATTGATCCTGACGCAGCGTGGACCGCAATTCGCTGGGTTCGGCGATGGCCGCCCCGCGCTGCACCCGCACGCTGACGTCGTCCACCACGCGATCGCCGATGTTGGTCACCGTGCCGGTCAGCGCGAGGACGGAATCGCTGGTGGTGGTGATCGTGCTCGGCGACACCGAATCGAGCGTGAGCTTGAGGAATTTCGGCGCGGCGGTCGAACCTCCCGACCCGGAGGGCTGCGCATGGCTCGACCCGGCCGACGGCACGCTCAATACGGCGAGCGCCAGCGAGACGAGCAGCAGCACCCAGCGGTGCCCACTGCGACTCGCACGCGTCATTGTCTGCCGCTCTCCATCCGATCTATCAGCCGATTCGCGACCTCGGCCAGACGCCGCTCGTCGGCGTAGGCGAGCCGGGAATCGAGTTCGCTCAACGGCACCCAGGCCACCTTGGTGACCTCGACGTCGGCATCGGAGAGCTCACCCCCCAACGACCGCATCAAGTAATGGTGCACGGTCTTGTGTACCCGACGGCCTTCGGTGACGAACCAGTAGTCGATGCTTCCCAGTTCCGCGACCACCCGGCCGTTGATACCGGTTTCCTCGGCGACCTCCCGGACGGCGGTCTGCTCGGCCGTCTCCCCCTCCTCGATGTGGCCCTTCGGCAGCGACCACAGCAGCCGGCCGCGGCGGTCGGTGCGCCCGATGAGCGCGGCGCAGCGCTGTTCGGCGGGGCCGTCGAGTCCGTCGACGACCAATCCGCCCGCGGAGGTTTCCCGGACGGTGCGCATGCGAGGTTTCGCCGCATTACCGGCCGAACCGCGGCGCCGGGGCTGGCGGCGTCGACTGTTCGCGCGATCGGCCGGAGACACCGGGTCAGTCTAGCCGCGCCGGATCGATGCACTGAACGTGTTCGATGCCGAGTGTCATGCCGCGCCGCGGTGGTGTCGTCCGGCCGGTCCGGGCGGGTACCGGCGGGTGCGTACCAACTAAGCTGCGTTTCCGTGGTTTCGCCGAAGTCCGTTGACGCAGAAGTGGAGGACGGCACACAAGTGAAAGGAAGGGCCGTGTCCGACCCCGACCATGATCGCCGGACGCGATTGCTTGCCGCGGCGGCGATCACCCTGGGCCGGCTCTCGGATGTGCTGATTCCGCTGGGCGGCCTGTTCGCCGCGCGCGGGCACGAGCTGTACCTGGTCGGCGGTAGCGTGCGCGATGCGGTGCTGGGCCGGCTCGGCACCGATCTGGACTTCACCACCGACGCGCTGCCCGAGGTCGTGCAGGAGATCGTGCGTGGCTGGGCCGACAACCTGTGGGACACCGGCGGTTTGGCGTTCGGCACGGTGAGCGCGTCGAAATCGGGCTGGCAGCTGGAGATCACCACCTTCCGCAGCGACAGCTACGACCGCGTCTCCCGCAACCCGGAGGTGACCTTCGGCGACAACCTCGAGGGCGATCTGGTTCGCCGCGACTTCACGGTCAACGCCATGGCCGTGCGCATCGGCGGGGCCGGTGAACTGGAATTCGTCGATCCGCTCGACGGCATGGACGCGCTACTGGCCGGAGTGCTGGATACGCCTGCGGCGCCGGAGGATTCGTTCAACGACGATCCGCTGCGCATGCTGCGCGCCGCCCGCTTCGTCTCCCAGCTCGGCTTCGAGGTGGCGCCGCGGGTGCGAGTGGCGATCGCGCTGATGGCCGACGAGATCCGCCGCATCACCGCCGAGCGGGTCCGTACCGAACTGGACAAGCTGATCGCGGGTGAACATCCGACCGACGGCATCGACATCATGTGCGAGACCGGGCTGGCCGAACGCGTACTGCCCGAGGTTCCGGCGATGAAACTGGAGATCGACGAACACCATCAACACAAGGACGTCTACCAGCATTCGCTGACCGTGCTGCGCCAGGCCATCGACCAGGAGCAGGGCGATCCGGATCTGGTGCTGCGCTGGGCCGCGCTGCTGCACGACATCGGCAAACCGCCGACCAAGCGCAACGAGCCCGGCGGCGGCGTCAGCTTCCACCACCACGAGGTCGTCGGCGCGAAGATGGTGCGAAAGCGCATGCGCGCCTTGAAATATCCGAAGCAGTTCACCGAGGACGTGGCGCGGCTGGTATATCTGCACCTGCGGTTCCACGGCTACGGCAAGGGCCAGTGGACCGACTCGGCGGTGCGCCGCTACGTCACCGATGCCGACGATCTGCTGCCGCGGCTGCACAAATTGGTGCGCGCCGACTGCACCACCCGCAACAAGCGCCGCGCCGCACTGTTGCGCTCGACCTACGACGACCTGGAAGCCCGGATCGAGCGCCTGCAGCAGGAGGAGGATCTGCAGCGGGTGCGCCCGGATCTGGACGGCAACGCGATCATGGAACTGCTCGGCCTGGAGCCGGGGCCGCAGGTCGGCCGTGCCTGGCGCTATCTGAAGGAACTGCGGCTGGATCGCGGCCCGCTCACTCGCGACGAGGCCGAGGCCGCGCTGCTCGAATGGTGGAACGCCGGCGGACAATAGCGTCCGGAATCGGCGGACCGAAACGCCTCAGAACACGATCAGCGTCGTGCCGGCGACGATCGCCGCCCGCATCTGCCCGAGGTCGAACGAGCCGGTGATCTGCGACAGTTCGAGCCGGAAATGCACCCGGTCGCCCTGCCGGTCGGCCCGCACGATGCGTACGTCGTTGGGCAGGTCCGAGAGGGTGACCGGCGCCACCGTCACCCAGCGCCGCGGCACCCGGACGCCCGACCAGGCGGCCTGATGGACCGCGATCGTGACGAGGTTGTCACTGATCGCGGCGTCGACCAGCGCCTGGAATTTCCGGGTGCGATGACGCGCGCTGATCAGTCCGCTCGGATGCACCTCGAACCGCCAGTCCAGCCGCTTCTCGTTGAGCCACTCGACCAGGGCCACGGTCGTCACGGTGCCGGTGACGTCGAGTCCCGCGGTGCGCACCTTCGTCGGGACGCCCGGGATCAGCCGCACCCCGTGCGCGATCACCGTCATCTCCTCGATCGGATGCCCGTTCCAGCGCAGCTCGGTAAGTACCGTCTTGGTCTGGAAGTGGGCGCCGCGGCGGCGCACCTTGAGGGTTTGCAGAATCGCGGTCAGATCGTGTCCGAGCAGGGTCGCGGTGACCTCCCGGCCGCCGAAGCGACTCAGAATCCCCTCGCTGAGCAGCGTCATCAGCACATCCGGCATGAGTGCGGTGACCGTACCCGCACCGAGATCCGCCACCGGGTCGAGCCAGGCGGTGGTGAAAGCCGTCCACTGATCCAGCAACTCCGGGTCGAACAGCCGCCGGCCGAGGTCCACTGCCCGCGACGGCGACCAGGATTTGGGATCGAAATAGGTGGCCATGATTGATTCGAGAGTACTGGCCGCCGGTGAATACGCCAGGGGCTGTGGATGACATTTCCCGATCGGACGGCGGCGCGGACCTACGGATCGGCGGGTTCCGGGTCGTTCAGCGTCGCGTGCATCAGGTAGACGTTGTAGCTGTCCCAGGCCGACATCGTGAAGTAGAGGTCCTTACCCGTCGACCAGGGGTGGATGAATCCGCCGTAGGCCTTCGGGTAGTCGTTCGTATCGGCCAGCAGCGTGCCGTCGGTCCAGGTCCCCTGCGGTTCGGTCGCGGTGCGCAGCACGATCGCATGCCGAGCCGGGTCCAGGTAGACCATCTGCCACTGTTTGCTCGAGTCGTCGTAGCGCACCGACAGTTCGCCCGCGATGCCGGGTATGAGCGGCGTCGCGCGGTTCTCCTGCGCCGGCGCCCAGGTCCCGTCGACCCAGTACTGATACGCGGACTTGTTCAGTACCTCTTTCTTCGGCACCCGCGCCAGGCCGATCATGCCGATGCGGCCGTTGGGCGTGCCGAACATGTACACGTAGTCGCCGTGCGGCACCATCGTCGTGACCTGGAAGCGATCGATGCCGAACATGTTGTCCCACTTGGCGTACTGATCCTTGACCCAGGTGCTGCCGCCGTCGTCGGAATAGGCCAGACCACCGTTGTTGGTCCACCACATCCCCGGAATCTTGCTCCAGTGATTGACCGACATGTAGCTCATGTACTGCCGGTCGCCGAGTGCGAATCCGGAGGTCGGGATCACGGTGGTCTCGAAGTTCTTGATCTTGCGACTGTTCAGCAGTTCGGCGGCGTGGCAGCGGCTGTCCTGCACCATGTCGTCGATGATCAGGCCCTTGGACAGGTCCCGTTCGGAGCTGAAGCCGAGCACGTTCGAACGCCAGTCCGGTCCGCCGACCTGGCCGTACTCCCAGCCCTTGCCGAAGGTGTCGCCGAACACCACCGCGACCTGGCCGGGCTTGGTCTCCCACATGATGCCGAGGTCGGTCCCGTCGACCTGCCAGCGCATATCGGTGCGGTTGACCGAGCCGTGGCCGGTCACCTGATTGACCAGCTTCACGTTCTCGACCGTGCGCGGTGCGGGTGCTTCGACGACCGCGCCCGGGTCGATCGACGGGTGCACCGGATGCGGCGGGGTTTCCGGTGCGGGCGGCTCGCCCCCGGGAATCGGGATCGGGATCGGTTCGGGTTCCGGATTGATGTTGATGTTCGGCAGATTGAACGGACCGGAATTCGACCCCGAGCCCGTGCCGGACCCGGAACCGGTGCCCGAGCCGTTGTTCGAGCCACCGTTCGAGCCGGATGCCGAACCGGAGTCCGGTGCGGGCTCGCCCGGCGCGGAAGGGTCCTCGGCCGGCGGTGGTTTCGGCGTATCGCGAATATCCGGGCACGGGTTGCGGCACGGGTCCGCGGGCAGAGGCTGCGGCACGATGCGGGTGTTGTCCGGTCGCGGGCCCGGCACCGGCACGGGCACGATCTCGGGCACCGGCACCGGAATGTCGATTCGCGGCGGAAGGATCGGCGGCGCGGGCGCATTCGGATCGGGCTGGCGGGCCAGCGGATCGAATCCCGTTTCGCCGCAGGCATTCTTCGGCGGTGGCGCCCACGGCGCGAGTTCGGCCGAGGCCGGGACGGGGGCGACCGTGCCGAACAACAGCAGTCCGGTGACCGCGGGCGTGAAAATCGCCGAGGCGCAGCGCTTTCCGTTGCGGGTGGAGCCGCGCGCCGCCGCCGGTCTACCGGCAGCCGCTCTCCCCGTCGCGTTGTTCCCGAACACCGCACTCCTCGACTACCACTCGCACCGCTGGTGACATGCACTGTCAGTCACCGCATCAGCTGGGACCGAGCACAGCGGCTAACAATCTAACCGATCACTCGGGATGCGTCTGCGAACGTCCGGAACCGCGTGGCGCAGGCCGGCGACTGTTGACCGCGATCGCCGCGATACCCAGCGCATACAGTCCGGCGCCGGCCGCCACCACGCCGAGGGAACGGCCGTCGGCGGGAATGATCAGGGCCGTCACCGCGACGGCGACCACGAACGTGATGTTGAAAATCGTGTCCTGCAGGGCGAATACCTGTCCGCGCCGGGCGTCGTCGACATCGATCTGCAGGGTGGCGTCGCCGGTCAGTTTCACCATCTGCCCGGCCAAGCCGAGCAGGAACGCGCCCACCAGCAACAGTTGATGGGCACGGTGTTCGGCCGCACCGGTGGCGACGGTGATCGGCGGGACCAGTGTCGCCTGCACCAGCAGCGCCGCCGACAGACCGGCGACCACCGTGCGCGGGCGCCCGAGCCGCGGAATCAGCAGCGGCGTCAGTACCGCGGCGGCCAGCATGCCCGCGGCGACCGCGGTGATCGCGACCCCGAAGCCGACCAGTCCCGAACCGGCCGAGATCCCGGATTCGTTGGGACGACGCAAAACCAGCACCATGAGCAGGGTGTTCGCACCGAAGACGATGCGGTGGGTGCCGACGCCGATCATCGCGGTGGTGCAATCCCGTGATTCGGCGACCGCACGGGCACCGGTGCGCAGACCGGTCAGCACGGCCCGTACGGATTCGGCGGCCGCACTGCGCCCGGGTGTTTCTATGCGATGTTCGGGTCCGAGTCGGCGTCGCGCGAAACCGATCGCCGCCACGGCCGAGATCACCGACCCGCAGGCACTGGCCGCCACCGCCACCGCGCTCGCGACATCGCCTGCTCCCATCGCGCCGATGATCGCCACCGCGACCGCGGCTCCCGCACCGGCGCATCCCGATGCCACCGTCGCCAGGACCGAATTCATCGGCACCAGCCAGCGCTGTTCCAGCACCCGGGGCAGCGACGCCGAGATACCGGCCAGGACGAAGCGGCTGATCCCGACCACCGCCAGCGCCAGCAGCAACAGCGGCGTATCCCGGATTCCGGCCCACAGTCCGACGGCGGTCACCACGATCAACACCGCGCGCAGCGCATTGGCGACCAGCAGCACCATCCGGCGGTCCCAGCGGTCCAGCATCGCTCCGGCATACGGCCCGATCACCGAATACGGCAGCAGCAGCACCGCGAACCCGCCCGCGATCGCCAGCGGATCCGTGGCACGTTCGGGATTGAACAGAATCGCTCCCGACAGTGCGGCCTGAAACATTCCGTCGCCGAACTGTCCGGAGAACCGGATCAGCGCCAGCCGCGGCATTCCGGGCCGGCGGACGGCGGCGGCCACGGCGGCCCGCCGCGCAGCGTCGGGTCGCATTTCGGTTCACCTCCGGATCAATGTGCGGGGCCGGTGCACAGCCACGGTAGAATCTACCCGGCGGCCTCGACAGCAGCTCGAGAGGAGGACCCCCGTTGTCCACACTCACGACACCACACATCGATGTTCATCGCGCCGGCGATCGCATGAAAACCCGTGTGGCATGGCTGGATTCGAAGCATTCGTTCTCGTTCGGCGAGCATTACGATCCGGAGAACACCCATCACGGGCTGCTGCTGGTGAACAACGAGGACATCGTGTTGCCGGGTGAGGGATTCGAAACTCATCCGCATCGCGATATGGAAATTGTCACCTGGGTTCTGAACGGTTCTCTGGTGCATCAGGATTCGCTGGGACATGCCGGTGTCATCTATCCCGGATTGGCGCAGCGAATGAGTGCGGGAACCGGAATTCTGCATTCGGAAAAGAATGATTCGTGGCGACTGCCGCCCGAACAGGGCGGCACGTCTCCGCATTCCGAGCCGGTTCATTTCGTGCAGATGTGGGTAGTACCGGACGAGCCGGGAATTACTCCGGGATATCAACAACTGGAAATCGACGACGAACTGGACCGCGGCGGCCTGATCACGGTCGCCACGGGGATGCCGCGCTACCGCGATCGAACCGCGATCGCGATCAGCAGCAGCCATTCCGCCCTGCACGTCGGGCGCATGCCCGGCGCGGCGGGAACCGGTGCGGGGCAGGCGATCACCCTGCCCGAGGCGCCCTACCTGCATGTCTTCGTCGCCCGCGGCGAGGTGGAGATGGAGGGGGTCGGAATCCTCTACGAGGGCGACGCGGTGCGGATGACGCGCAGTGGCGGGCAGCGCATCGTCGCCGAAGTTCCGGCGGAAGTCCTGGTGTGGGAAATGCACGCACGTCTCGGCGGCCAATAGAGTCAGACGCGGCCGTCGAGGGCCCGTGCGTCCGAGGAGAGGACAGCGATGACCGAGAATCCACCGCCCGGGAACTATCCCCCGCCGGAACCGTATCCGCAGTCGGGCGGCGAACAGCCCGGACGCTCGGGCGAGTACCCCGGTCGTTCCGGCGAGTATCCCGGCCACTCCGGCGAATATCCCCAGCAACCGGGGCAGTACCCACAACAACCCGGCCAGTACGGCCAGCAGCCGGGACAGTACGGCCAGCAGCCTGGACAGTATCCGGGCGGATATCCCCCGCCGCCGGCCGGCGGCTACCCCGGCCCGCCGGGACAGGGCACGTGGGAGCAGCCCAAGGGCAAGGGGCTGGCCATCACGGCGCTGGTCCTCGGCATCATCGCCCTGCTGACCTGCTGGACAGTGGTGGGCGGAATCCTGTTCGGCCTGGTCGCCCTGATCTTCGGCATCATCGCGACGGTCAAGGCTCGGCGCGGCACCGCGGCCGGGGGTGGTATGGCGATGGCCGGCCTGGTGCTGGGCCTGCTCGGGCTCATCGCCGGAATCGTGATCGCCGCGATCGGGGTCAACTTCTTCGTCAACAACGGCGGCAAGGATTTCCTCGACTGCGTGAACAAGGCCAACGGCGATCAGTCGAAGATCGATCAGTGCCAACGTGATTGGAATCAGACGCTGGAGAACAAGTACAGCGTGACGCTGAGCCCGCGGCCGACCTCCTGATCGGCCGGGTCAGTACGGGTCCGGCCGGCACTGGCGGGTTGCGGTGAGCACCTCGGCCAGTTCCGGCCGGTAGTCGCTGTGCGGCGAATCGATCCACACCCGGTATCCGGTGCGTTCGTCGGCGGGTGAGGGCAGCACGATGGTGGTGCCCGGGGCTACCAGTGCGGCGCAGCGATGGAACATATCGGAAGCGATCGCGGCGTCGGTGGCCGATTCGTCGACGTGTCCGGTGAGAAACGTCCAGCGTGCCGATCGCGGATGTCCGATGATCGGCCCGCGATGTCCACGCACGGTGAGGTATTCGCGAATGGGGGCTCCGAGGGCGGCCGGCACGGTGATCGCGCCGACCGGGCCTATTTCCAACAGGATGCGACCTCGTACCGGTTCGACGATCCCGTAGAGCCCGTTCTCTTTGCGGTAGCGACGACAGCGGACCAGCGCTTCCTGGGTGACAGCGCGCGGCGCGGTGGTGATGGTGGTGATATTCGGTTCGATCGCGCCGGCCATCGGGTCGCGCGTGCTCATGGCGAACCTCGTCTCGTCGTCGAGTGCAGTGCCACCGATACGCAGACCGTATCGCCGTACAGTTGAAATGACAATAGTCACGGGCGTGTCGCGGCGGCCGGCGTAGCATCTGCCCGCATGGCCCCTCCCTCGCCAGTGGTCGCTCGGTGGGAATTGGTCCTTCGCCTGCGCGAACTTCGCGAACAACGTGGCTTCGATTCCGCCGGCTTCGCCCGCGCGGTCGGCTTCACCCCGGCCAATTGGTCGCATGTCGAGAAGGGCCGCCGGGTGCTGACCGCCAACACCATCGGCCCGGTGCTGGATCTGCTCGCGGTCGGCGAACAGGAACGCGCGGAACTGCTCGCACTGCTGTCCGCCGGGCGAGAGCGCGGCTGGTGGACGCGATCGGGTCTGATCGGGCCGGAACTACAGCGCTACTACGGGATGGAATACGGCGCGGACCGTATCCGCAGTTACGACAGCCTCGTGATTCCGGGCCTGCTGCAGACCGAGGCGTATGCGCGGGCGCTGATCGCCGCGGATGTGATGATCCGCCCGGCGCAGATCGAACAGCTGGTCGCGATGCGGATGCGGCGCCGCAAGCGGTTGCACGGACACGACCCGGTCGCGCTCACCGCAGTGGTCGGCGAGGCGACGCTGTTGCAGCAGGTCGGCGGGCAGGCCGTGCTGTGCGCGCAGCTGGAGTATCTGGCCGGGCTGTTGCGCACCAGGCCGAACGTGGACATCCGGGTCATCCCGTTCGCGGCTCCCGACGGCGCGATCCTCGGCGGGGCGAGTTTTCATCTGCTGGACTTCGCCTCCGAGCACCTGCCTACCTTCGGCTGGGCCGAGAGCGCCGTCTTCGGCGGACCGGTCGACCATCCCGACCAGGTGCACGATCTGGCGTTCGCATTCGTGCGAGCGCTCGATCAATCCCTCACTCGCACAGAGTCATTGGCGCTGATCGAGAAATACGCAGCTGTGTAAACTCCTGCCCATGTCCACCCCCGCGAGGTACCGGCCGGAGATCACGTCCTGGTTCACCTCCACGCGCACCAACAACGGCAATCAGTGTGTCGAGGTGCGGTTCGACGGTGACGCGGTGCTGATCCGCGACAGCAAATACCGCCGCGACCCCGCGAACAGCCCCGAACTCGAGCCGGTGATCACCGTCGGCGCGCCCGCCTGGATGGCATTCCTCCGCACGGTCGTGCACGGTGGCAGCGAGGGTGACCTGCACGTTCGCCCGGCCGCGGACGGCGCCGCGGTACTGGTCCACGGCACCACCGAGCTGTCCTTCACCCCCGGCGAGTGGCAGGCGTTCCTGGCCGGCGCGCGTGACGGGGAATTTGACCGCATCCCGGTGGCGACCGCCGCGCAGGGGTGAATGCGGCGGCGGCGCGCCGCCGCCGTCGGCATACTGGAGGTCGTGACTTTCGACGTGACGACTCCCTCGGGCATCGATCTGACCTATCGCGACGACGCTGTGCGGGTGCAGGACGACCTGTTCGCGCACGTCAACGGCAAATGGCTGGACACGTACGACATTCCCGCCGATCGCGCGGTCGACGGAGCGTTCCGTACCCTCTACGACCAGGCCGAACTGGATGTCAAGAAGATCATCCAGGATCTGGCGGCCGGAACCGCGGCCTCGGTGCCGGACGAGGAAGAGGCGCGCAAGATCGCCGATCTCTACAACAGCTTCATGGACGAGGAGGCGGTGGAGGCCGCCGCGCTCACCCCGATCGCCGCGGAATTGGCGGCGGTGCGCGAGGTGAGCGATCGCGCCGAATTCGCCGCGCTGCTGGGCCGGCTGCAACGCACCGGTGTGGGCGGGGCGGTCGGCGCCTACGTCGATACCGACGACAAGAATTCGCAGCGCTATCTGATCAACCTGACCCAGTCCGGGCTCGGGCTGCCGGACGAATCGTATTATCGCAACGACGATTACGCCGAGATCCGCACCAAATACGTCGAGCACATCCGGCGCATGTTCCAGCTGGCCGCGATCGACTACGACCCGCAGCGCGTCTTCGAACTGGAACGCAAACTGGCCGCCGGACATTGGGACGTGGTGCGCCGCCGCGACGCCGAATTGAGTTACAACCTCACCACTTTCGCCGACCTCGCCGCCGCGAATCCCGAATTCGACTGGGCCGCGTGGACCGAGGCGCTGGCCGAGGGCGTCTCGGCCTCGGGACCCGAGTTGTTCGCCGAAGTGATTGTGCGCCAGCCCGATTACGCGCGCACCTTCGCGCAGGTCTGGGCCGCGGAGCCGCTCGAGGACTGGCAGGCGTGGGCGAGCTGGCGGGTGCTGCGGGCGCGAGCGCCGTACCTGACCGCCGCCGTGGTCGAGGAGAGCTTCGACTTCTACGGTCGCACCCTCACCGGCGCCCAGGAGAATCGCGAGCGCTGGAAGCGCGGCGTATCGCTGGTGCAGGATCTGCTCGGCGAAGCGGTGGCGAAAATTTATGTCGCCGAACATTTCCCGCCCGAGGCCAAACAGCGCATGCAGGAGCTGGTGGCGAATCTGATCGAGGCCTACCGCCGCAACATCAGCGAACTGGAGTGGATGAGCCCGCAGACCCGCGAGGCCGCATTGGCCAAGCTGGAGCGCTTCACCCCCAAGATCGGTTACCCCGACACCTGGCGCGACTATTCCGCGGTCCGTGTCGATCCCGCCGATCCGGTGGAGAACTACCGCAGCGGTTACGCCGCCGACCACGACCGCGATCTGAACAAGCTCGGCGGTCCGGTCGATCGTGGCGAATGGTTCATGACGCCGCAGACGGTGAACGCCTACTACAACCCGGGCATGAACGAGATCGTGTTCCCCGCGGCGATTCTGCAACCGCCGTTCTTCGACATGAACGCCGACGACGCCGCCAACTACGGCGGCATCGGTGCCGTGATCGGGCACGAGATCGGGCACGGCTTCGACGATCAGGGCAGTAAATACGACGGCGACGGCAATATGGTCGATTGGTGGACCGAAACCGATCGCTCCGAGTTCGGTAAGCGCACGAAGGCGTTGATCGATCAGTACAACCAGTTCGAACCGAAGGCGCTGCCCGGTCACACCGTCAACGGCGAATTCACCATCGGTGAGAACATCGGCGACCTCGGCGGGCTCTCGATCGCGTTGGAGGCCTACAAGATCGCCCTCGGCGGCGCCGAGCCGCCGGTGATCGACGGCCTGACGGGCCTGCAGCGAGTGTTCTTCGGCTGGGCGCAGGTGTGGCGGACCAAGGCGCGCGACGAGGAGGCGATTCGCCGGCTGGCCGTCGACCCGCATTCTCCGCCGGAGTTCCGGTGCAACGGTGTGGTCCGCAATCTGGACGGTTTCCACGAGGCGTTCGGTGTCGAACCGGGTGACACGTTGTATCTGGAACCCACCGAGCGCGTGCGGATCTGGTAGCTAGCGCGGCAGCTTCGGTTCGATCTGTCGGTCGTAGATGGTCTGCAGGCGATCGGTGATATCGGCGAAGGCCGACTTCACATCCCGGTTCTGCAGTCCGATCTGTTCCAGCCCGGTGCCGATGATCTGATCGGCGCCGGGCAGGAACACCCGGGCATAGTCCTGTGAGCGGGTCAGCGGCAGCTGATCGACGGCGGTCGCGAAATTGCGGTTGGCGGCGAGGAATTGCTGTTCCGACGGATCGCGGACCGCCGACTTGCGCACCGGGATGTAGCCGGTGGCCTGCGAAAAGTAGGCGGTGTTCACCGGATTCGTGATGAACTCGACGAAGCGCACGGCATTGGCCTTGCGCTGGTCGGAGATGCGCGACGGAATCGCCAGCCCCGCACCGCCGGTGGTGCATCCCGGCCCGTTCGGATGCGGCAGGAACGCGGTGGCGAAGTCGAGCTTGCCCGCCGCATTGGCGACGATGCCCTTGATGTCGCCGGTGGAGGTGATGGCCGACCCCACCACTCCGGTGCCGAAATCCACGGCCAGCTGGGGGCGGATGGCGGCGTAGCGTTTGCGATTGATCATGTCGCGCAGGAAGTTTCCCGCCTCGGCCGTGCGAGGATCGGAGAACTTCAGTGTCCACCGATCCGAGTAGGCGCCACCGAAGGTCCAGTTCGGTCCCTGAAACGTCCAGGCCAGGTAGTTCTTGGCATCACCCCAGCCGTGCGCCCACTTCCCCGCGCCGATGGCGCGTTGCAGTTCGGGGCCCCATTCGTCGAATTCCTGCCAGCTCTGCGGGCCACGGTCGGGCAGTCCGGCTCGGGCCCACAGGCCGCGGTTGTAGCAGAAGATCTGCGTCGAACGCGCATACGGCAGCGCCCAGAGTTTGTCGTCGAACCGGTAGTCGTCCACGAAGCTGTCGACGTAGTCCGCCAGCGGTACCGCCGCGGCGGCGATGTGTTCGTCGAGCGGTTCGATGGCCTTGTTCAGTGCGTAGTTGAACCACCAGACGTCCGAGAGCACCACGACATCCGGCAGCGCGCCGCCGGTCAGCGCGGCATTGAACTTCTGCGCGACCTCTTCGTAGTTGCGCCCGGCGTCCACCAGCTTCACCGTCAGCTCGGGGTGCTGTGCGTGGAACCGGTTGATCAACTCGGTTTCCTGATTCTTCGAGGTGCCCGGATGGTTCGACCAGAAGATGATCGTGTTCGGGTCGCCGCCGGCTCCGGTGCTGCCGCCCATCCCCGCACACGCCGACAGGGCCGAACCGGTGGCCGCCGAGGCGGCGATGAGAAATCCGCGGCGGGTCAGTGTGCGCGGTCGGGTCACGGCACTCTCCTCGAGCGAATCAGCCTTTGACGGCACCGGTGGTGAGGCCCTTGATCATGTGCCGCTGTAGCAGCACGAACACCACCAGAATCGGCAGCATGGTCAGCAGGGTTCCGGCCATCACCGGCCCCCAGTTGGTGACGCTCGGATTTTCGGTGTTCTGTAGCAGCGTCAATCCGACGGGCAGGGTCGCGACGCCGGCATCGTCGGCCATCAGGAACGGCCACAGGTATTCGTTCCACTCGTTGACGAGCGTAACCACCGCGAACGCCACCATCGTCGGGCCGGACATGGGCAGCACCACCCGGACCAGCAGCTGCCACCAATTAGCGCCGTCGATGCGGGCCGCCTCGATCACCGAAACGGGCAGGGAGAGAAAATGGTTGCGCATCAGGAAGGTGCCGAACGCCACGCCGCACAGCGGCACGATGATGCCCGGCAGCGTATTGCGCCACCCCACCTGGGCGATCAGGGAGTAGTTGGAGATCACGGTGATCTGGTTGGGCACCATCAGCGCGGCGATGACGGCGAGGAAGATCAGCGTCTTACCCGGAAAGCGCAGGAAGACGAGTCCGTAGGCGCTGAAGACGCCCAGCGCGAATTTGACCGCGGAGACCACGGCGGTGACGATCAGCGAATTACGCAGGAACTTCCAGAACGGCAACGTGGTCGTCGCCTCGCGATAGTTCTCCGGATGCCAACTGCGCGGCCACCACACCGCCGGCTGGGTGTAGATATCGGGCCGCGCCTTGAACGAGGTGATCAGAAT
This sequence comes from Nocardia sp. 852002-51101_SCH5132738, assembly GCF_001665695.1. Taxonomy (NCBI): domain Bacteria; kingdom Bacillati; phylum Actinomycetota; class Actinomycetes; order Mycobacteriales; family Nocardiaceae; genus Nocardia; species Nocardia sp. 852002-51101_SCH5132738. The sequence continues at coordinate 63,236 of NZ_LZML01000104.1, forward strand.
CCAGAACAGCGGCACCCCGACGACGATCAGCACGCACACCATCGCCGCGTAACCGAAAACTGTCGCCGCCAGGCGTTTCCGAGTGCTCGTCATTCGTCTCGATCCATCACTCGCACCTGGATCAGCGTGATGACCAGCAGCACGACGAACATGATCGTCGCGACCGTGGCACCGTATCCGGCGCGGAAATTGCGGAAACTCTCCTGGTAGACCTGATAGACCATGGTGGTCGTACCGGTGCCCAGTGGTCCGCCTCGCGTCATCACGTTGATGATGTCGAAGACCTGCAGCGAATTCAGCATGACCGTGATCGACAGGAAGTACGTCGTCGGCCGCAGCTGCGGCAGCAATACCCGGGTGAAGGTGGTCCAGCGTCCGGCGCCGTCGATCGCGGCCGCCTCCAGCAGTTCTCGCCGCACACCCTGCAGTGCGGCGAGATAGATGACGAACGTGTAGCCCAGGTTCTTCCAGATGTAGGTCACCGTCACCATGAACAGCGCCCAGTGCGGATCCTGATAGAAATCCGGCACATTCGTGATGCCGATGCGATGCAGCAGGTCCTGCACCAGGCCGAAGCCGGGATCGAAGATGAACTGGAACGCCACCCCGACCGCCGCGCCGGAGATCACGAACGGCGCGAAGATCACCGAGCGAACCACATTGCGGCCGAACAGTTTCCGATCCAGCAGCAGCGCCAGCGCGAGGCCCAGCACCATACTGCCGCCGACCGCGAAGGCGGTGAAGATCACGGTATTGCCGACGATCTGCCAGGTGTCCGACCGCGTCCACCACTCGCGGTAGTTGCGGACTCCGATGAAGTGGGCGAACGGTTCGGCGAGATTCCAGTCGGTGAACGACAGCCGGATGTTGTCGACCAGCGGGCGGTAGACGAACAGCCCGAGCAGCACCAGATTCGGCACCACCAGCACCAGGAACAGCCCGTAGTCGCCCCACGGGCGGTGGCGCAGCCCGCGTGCCCGGTTCGAGGGCAATACCCGTTCGGGCCGTCGACGCACGTTCGCAGCCTGCCGCTCTCGTGCGAACACGCGGTGAAATCCCGACGCCGGGCGCCTGAACGGTGTGCGCGAACTCCCGGCGGGGAGCGTGGTCTCCGACACCCGGGTCATGCGCCGAATACTAAGTGGCCGAGCGCGTCCGGCGGCGGGAATCGGCGACAGCGCCGTGCGGTGAGGGGCGGCAACGACAGCGGCCCCGGAGCGCATTGGCTCCGGGGCCGCTACCGAACAGCGTTTCGGTTCAGCTCCAGTCGCCCATACCGTCGCCTGCGCTGAAGTTTCCGGTGGAATTCGTCACCACCACGGGATCACCCTTCTGCGCGTTCTCGAAGAACCACTGGGCGTCCTCGGTGCTGACGTTCAGGCAGCCGTGGCTGGAGTCGGACACACCCTGCTGGGCGAGCGACCACGGGGCGGCGTGCACGAAGATGCCGCTGTTGGACAGCCGGGTCGCGTACTCGACCTCGAGCTTGTAGCCCTGCGGATCGGTGATCGGAACCCCGTAGGTCGAGGAGTCCATGATCATCTTCCGGTTCTTCTCCCCGACGTAGTAGGTGCCGTTGGGGGTTTCGTGGTCCTTCTTGCCCATCGAGGTCGGCATGGTCTTGATGACCTCGCCGTTGCGGGTGACGGTGATCATGTGGGTCGCGTCGTCGGCCGTGGCGACGACCGCATCGCCCACCTTGTAGGCGACCTTGGTGCCGCCGGCCTCGACGGTGATGTCGGAGTTGGCGGGCCAGAACTCCTCCGGCCGCCACCGCACCTGCTTGTCACCGCGCCAGTAGAAGTGGCCGTGCGTGGCATTGCTGGAGGTGATCCGGATGGCCTTCTCCGCCGCGGCGTGGTCGCCGACCGGATCCTTGAAGTTGATGATGATGGGCTGCGCGACGCCGACCACGTCGCCGTCGCCGGGGCTGATGCTCGGCGCGGCGAAATTCGCCTGCGGCAGCGGCGGCGGGTTCTTCACCGGCGCGGCACCGGGTTCGGGCTGCGGCGCCTGCACGACAGCGGGAGCGCCGGGAACGTCGGGTCCGCCGGGCCACAGCGGCGCTGCCGAGGCGGGCGCCATCGCGATGGCACCGGCGGCGGTCACCGCCAGGGAGGTCACCGCGAGGGCTAACAGGCCGGTCCGCTTGGACAGGCTGGTCTCGTCCCGAACGGGCTTCCGACAGGTTGTGGTGCGCACAGCCGTTTCGTCCTCTCCCACCTAGATCGCGCGCCACGGCGCACAGGAATATTCGCGCGCGGGTGCGCGAATGGTCAATCAGGCCCCGGCCCGGCATCCATTACTACATCTCTCGCGGGCATCGGCCAATTGTGTTCCGGCAGTTATGAAGTCCGCATCGCGCGTGTGTGATGCGTCACCACGGGTCGCCGGCGTAGTGGTGACAGGGTGAAAGTCCCGTTCGCATCGGCGAGTCGGATTCGGGGTCCGGACGGGCGGACGAGAGCCGGATCGATACCCAGCAAACCTCATTGTGAGACAAATCACCTCACGGGTGGCGGATTCCCTCCACAGTGAATCGGATTCCGCGGTGTGGACCGGTCGCGATGTTGTGCGGCACCGAGCGCGGAATTCGGCCATGACGATAGCGCGGGAGCAGCGACAGCTCGACTCGGGAAACGATGGTGGCGAGCGCGATCCGCAGTTCGTAGTCGGCCAGGGTGGCGCCGAGACAGCGGCGATGGCCGCCGCCGTAGGGCAGGTATTCGAACGGCCCGTACCGGCGGTCCAGGAACCGCGCCGGCCGGAACCGCTCGGACTCGTCCCACGTACCGGGATCCGAGTGCACGAGCGGAATCGCGACCCCCATCGTGTCCCCTTCGGCCAATTCCACTCCGCACACCGTGTGCGGTCCGGTCAACCGCCGCAGCACGATCGGCACCGGCGGATGCAGTCGCAGCGTCTCCTGACATACGGCATTCAGATACGGCAGACCGGCCAGCTCCTCGGGATCTGCGTCGGGCCCAACGGCACTCAGTTCGGCGCGCAGCCGGGCCAGCACGCCGCGGTCGCGGTGTAGCCGGAACAGCGCCCACACCAGACTCGTGGCAGTGGTTTCGTGACCGGCCACCAACAGGGTGCGCAGTTGTTCGCGCAGATCGGCGTCGCTCACCCCGCTGCCGTCCTCGTAGCGGGCGCTCGACAGCACGCCCAGCGCGCCGTCATCGGGCGTACCGGTAGCCCGCCGCGCGCCGATGTCGGCGTCGAGCAACGCGTCCAGCCGGGTGCGCGCCCGGGCGAATCTGTCCCACGGCGACATGCCGAATGCGCTGCGCCGCAAGGCGGGAACCAGCATCAGCGGTCCGGTGAAGGCGGAGAGGAATTCGCCGACCGCCGCGGTGTAGGTGTCACGCCGGAGCGGGTCGTCGGCGCCGAAGATCAGCGTGAGGATCACCCGCAGCGTCAGCGCTCGCGCCGCCACCTGCGCATCGATCACCGTCCCCGGCAGCCACGCCGGACCGGCGCCGGCGCCGACGAGCTCGTCGCGAGTGCTGTCCCGAATTACCGTGCCGTACTGCGCAATTCGGGCGCGATGAAATGCGGGCGCCAGCACAGTGCGGTCGTTGCGATGGCGCTGATCACGAGCGAGTATCAATGAGGCCGAACCGATAAGCGGTTCAATGGGATTCGGTTGCGGCGGATGCAGAATTCCGATCGGCGACCGGAGTAATTCCTTTGTGCCACCGGGTGTTCCTGTGAACAATACCGCGCCGAATCCCGGGAAGCGGACCAGAAACGGGTCGCCGTCGCGCGCGCGACGCAGCCGGAAGTACCGATCGAAATCGATTCCGGCCGCCAGCGCGTGCGCCGCGACCCACCGCGGCTGCCGGGGCGCGGCCCGTTCGCCGGAAATCTGCGGTGTGCGGTCCCGGCCTGCTGTTGCTGCGCGCATACCCAGCACACGAGACAGTCCGGCCCCGGGTTCGAAGCCCCCGCGCGCCGCCGTCAGCCGAGTGCCGCGCGGGCCTCCGCGGCCAATCGGGCCAGGCGCCCGTCGCCGATCGTATTCAGCGAATTGCCCAGCCGATTGGTGACGAAGGCGACCGACATGCCCGATTCCGGATCGGCGAACGCACCGGAACCACCCACGCCGTAGTGGCCGAATGCCCGGCGCAGCGGACGCCGGGAAGCAATCGGCGGCCGGTGGTATCCCAGCGTGAACGGTACGGGTACGCCGATGACGTAGTCGCGATGTTCGCTGCGTTGCACATGGTTGACGTACTCGATGGTTTCCGGGCGCAGCAGCGGTTGGCTCCAGGTCTCGTCCGGCAGCAGCACCCGGCCTTCATTCGCCAGGGCGCCGTACATCCGGGCCAGGGCACGAGCGGAGAACACCCCGTTGAACCCGGGCATCACCGAGTCGTGGACGCGCGGATCGCCGACCAGCACATCGAAGCCGGCCGGCATCCCGGCCTCGGCGATCGCACCGACCGTGCGGCTGCGGGCGATGACCTTCGAGGCGGTATCCCAGCGCAGTCCGGGGATTCGCAACCGCGGGAAGGTGCGGGCGATGCGGTGCCGCTCGGATTCAGGCACCCGGTACCAGAACTCCTCGGTCTGCAGCGGTTCGGCGATCTCGTGCCGCAACACCTCGGTGAACGGCTTGCCGGTCGCGCGCTGCACGATTTCGGCGACCAGCCAGCCGAAGGTGACCGCGTGATATCCCGACCCCTGCAACCGGCGCGGATCCGGTTCGGCGGCCGCCAGCGCCGCGATCATCGCGTCGTAGTCGAGAATGCCGTCGGCGTCGGCGGCCAGGCCGCGCACCTTGTGCAGTCCCGCGCGATGGGTGAGCACCTCGCGCACGGTGATGTCCTGTTTGCCGTTCTCGGCGAATTCCGGCCAGTATTCGGCCACCGGGGCGTCGTAATCGACCAGTCCGCGTTCGGCGATCCGATGCAGCACCGTGGTGACCACACCCTTGCCGGTGGAGAAGCTCAACGCCACCGTGTCGGACTGCCAGCGCTGGTCCGGCGCCGACCATCCGGCCCACACATCGACGACGGGCTGCCCGTGCAGAAAGATCGCGAAGGCGCCCCCGCCCCGGTTGGGTCGCGGGAACAGCCGGAAGAAATGGTGCACGACCGGCACGAATCGCGGGTCGATGACCATCTCCGGTGCGTCGTCGGTCTCGGCGGCCTGCGCCACCCGCGCCGCTTCCGCCTCGGCTGCCTGCTCCGATCGTGCCGAATCCACCGTGTGTCGACCTCCTGCCGCCGCATGCCGCGGCGTCGTTACCCCTACCCGCCAGGGTAGGACAGCCCGGGACTCGTGCTCAGTGTACGGCGGGGACCTGCCACATCCCGATCGGCGTCGCGAGACAGAGCGCGCCCGTTCGGGAATCCCATGCCAGCGCCGCCGAGCCGAGACAGACCGTGCTGCGCTCACCCGAGACCACCTGCGCCTGCGAGCCGTTCATCGCGAAGGAGAGTCCGATCCGGCCGGGTACATCCTCCGCGGCGAGGGAGGTGAAGGCGAAGGCGTCGGGGCCCATACCGACCGCGACCGGCAGTCCGGCGGCGCCCTCACTGGCCCCGATCCCGCCGCCGGCGCCCAGGCCGAGGGCGACCGCACCGGCGGTTGCCTTGGCATAGCCGACGCCATCGATTCCCGCCGACCGCGCGTGCCCGGAATCGTCGCCCATCGCCCGGCACGCCGTGGCACCGGCGACGATCGTCATATCGCGGTTGCGGTCGGCATCGCAGTGCACGGCGGTTGCCGAGGCGGTGCCGGTGGCCCAGCACACCGCGGCCCCGGCCGCGACGGCCCATCCTGTAATCGCGCTCATCACCTTCACGGAGTGCTCCTTTCGGGCCGGCAGCCCTCACCATAACCGCACCCCGCGGCGGCCGACCCGATCCGCGCCGCGCGGCCGACCCCGCCCCGGGCACGGAAAACGGGCGGCGACTCCGGTGTGATACCCGAATCGGCGCCCGTTACAAGGGTCGTCGTGCCGCCGATCAGATCGGCGCGAAGCCCGCCCCGGCGCCACCGTGCGCATTCATGTCGTTGACGATCGCCGACATGTTGGTGCCGACCTCGGGCCCGAAGCAGGCCACCGCCAGATAGGCGTTCACCATGCCGACCAGAGTGGTGCCGATGACGACGGGGGCGCCGGAGTCGCCCTCGACGACACACATCTCGGCCCACGTCTCGTCGGTCTGGAAGACGTCGCCGAAGGCCAGGCCACAGGTGTTACCGGTGGTCCGGCCTTCCTTGCAGATGATGCTGGGGAACTGGGCCGGGGCCCCGATCCCGGTGATCGTCACATTGCCGATGCGATTGACCGGAGTGACGTGACCCGGATCGAACTGGATGACCGCATAGTCCAGGTCGTGGTTGGAATAGACGAAATGTCCGATCACGCCCGCGCCGCGGTCCTGTTCGGACCACACCTTGGAACCCGCCTCGCCGCAGTGACCGGCGGTCAGGCCGACCAGGCGGCCACCGGCGTCGTGCCCGATAGTCGTGACGGTGCACTCGAACTGGTTGTCGATGATGATGCCGGAGCCGCCGCCGATCACCGGCGATCCGGGACCGGCTTGCGCGACCCCCGAGCCCGTCCCGAGCAGCGCTGCGCCCAGAGCTACGGCGAAGGCGGCATGAGCCGCCCTGACGAGTTTGTTGAACATTTCCCTCCAGACGTCGGAAGTCCGCACGATATCAGCCTTGTCGTACTACATCCTTGCAGTTGTCGGGCCCGAACGCGCCCGGTATGCGCATGCAGTTTGCTGGATCGATGCCGTGGCCGCGTGACGACACGTGCGAGGCCGACGAGATGCGACACCTGCTCACGACGACCGCTGTTTCGCGGGTACTCGCTATAGGCTTTCGTCAGTATTCGGGGCAAATCTTAATAACGAGAATTTTAATCCGATAAAACAGGTATCGGATCTCGAGTTGGACATTCGATCAGTAAACTAGAACGTGTTCTAGGAAATGGTCGTCTTCTTTGTGATCGATACCAGTCGGGTGCGCCCGATCACAGGTCCGGAACCAACGTGATCTGGGTCTATGACCACAGCCACACTTTGTGGTGTGTTTTTCCTAACTCCGTAGTAAGGTGCCTCAAGCGAAACAGTCGTCGGGGCGGGTAACCGGCGTCGAGAGGGGTAGCCAGTGCAAGTCACCAACGGTCCGGACGGGTCGGGGGCAATTAGTTCACCATCGAGAATGAGTGCCGCGGCGGACTGGACGAAGGCGTACTGGCAGGATCATCCCAAGCGGTCTCTCGAGACCTTCGGTCGACAGATCACGATGGGCTTCTCGGCAGTCGCGGAACTGTTCGTCGCCATCTTCCGTCGTCGCTTCCCGTTCGGTGAATTCGTGCGGCAGTGCGCATTCATGGCCAGCGTCGCAGCGGCCCCCACCTTGCTGGTCGCAATTCCGATCGGCGTCATCGTCTCCATTCAGGTCGGTTCGGTCGCGCAGCAGGTCGGCGCCACGTCCTTCATCGGCGCGGCCAACGGGCTGGGCATCATTCAGCAGGGTGCGCCGCTGGTCACCTCGCTGATGATCGCCGGCGCCGTCGGCTCGGCCATCTGCGCCGACCTCGGCTCCCGCACCATCCGCGAGGAGATCGACGCCATGAAGGTCATGGGTGTCGACCCGATGCGCCGACTGGTGGCCCCCCGGCTCGGCGCTGCCATGCTGGTGTCGGTGCTGCTGTGCGGCTTCGTGATCTTCGTCGGCTTCCTGACCGGCTACATCTTCAACATCTTCGCCCAGAACGGCACACCCGGCTCCTATATCGGCACATTCGCGTCGTTCGCGGTGACCAGCGATTTGCTGGTGGCGTTGATCAAATCGCTGATCTTCGGCCTGCTGGCCGCGATCATCGCGTGTGATTCGGGCTTGAACACTCGCGGCGGCCCGGGCGGTGTCGCGAACTCGGTCAACACCGCCGTGGTGCTGTCCGCGCTGATGCTGTTCGGCACGAATCTGATCATCACGCAGATCTACAACGCCCTGTTCCCCCCACAGATGGTTTGAGCCGGTGTCGTCAACTTATGTTCCGCCGCTACTGCGGCCCCTGCAGCGGATCCGCAGCTCCGCCGGCGCCCCGCGGGACTGGCTCGCGCGGGTCGGTCACCAGGTCTTCTTCTTCCTGCGCTCGATCGGCTCGATGCCGTTGGCGCTCAAGCACTATCCGAAGGAAGTCTGGCGGCTGCTTTCGGACGTCACCTGGGGTAACGGCAGCCTGATCGTCGGTGGTGGCACCATCGGCGTGGTTCTGATCCTCAGTGCCTTCGGCGGTATGACCGTCGCCATCCAGGGCTACACCTCGCTGAATCTGCTCGGCTTGAGCCCGCTGACCGGTGCGATTTCCGCCTTCGCGACCACCCGTGAGCTCGGGCCCATGCTCGCCACCCTCGCATTCGCCGCACAGGCGGGCTGCCGCTTCACCGCCCAGTTGGGTTCGATGCGCATCGCCGAGGAGATCGACGCGCTGGAGTCGCAGGCGATCCGGCCGCTGCCCTATCTGGTCAGCACCCGGATGATCGCGGCGATGATCGCGATCGTGCCGCTGTACTGCCTGGCGCTGCCGGTCGCCTACCTGTCGTGTTCCATCACGGTCGGGTTCATCGGTGGCACGGCCTCGGGCACCTTCCAGCACTACTTCTATCAATTCCTGGTACCGCACGACGTGCTGTGGTCGTTGCTGAAAGCCATTCTCTTCGTGGCGATCACGACCTTCATCCAGTGCTACTACGGCTTCTTCGCCTCGGGTGGTCCCGAGGGCGTCGGTGTGGCCGCGGGCCGGGCGATCAAGCTCTGCATCATCGCGGTCGTCTTCGCCGACCTGTTCATGACGCTGGCCATCTGGGGCGTGAACCCGGGCATCAGGATCTCGGGATAGGGGCCTGAATATGATCATCGATCCGAGTGGCCGCGGACCGACGATGCGGCAGCTGCTCATCGCGGGCGTCTGCGGAATCGTCGTCATCGCCGCCGCGCTGACGCTGCTGATGGCCCGCTACAAGGGCTACATTCTCAATCCGAAGGTGGAGGTCACCGCCAATCTGACCACCACCGGCGACGGCCTGCCCGCCCAGGCCGACGTGAAGTTCCGCGGCGTGCTGGTCGGAGCGGTCAAGGATGTGTCGGTGGCCGCCAAGGGCGAGCTGCAGCAGGTGCACATCAATATGAAGCCGGACTACATCTCCGATATCCCGGCCAACGTCACCGCTCGCGTGGTCCCCAGCAACCTGTTCGCCGTCACCTCGGTCGAACTGGTCTACAACGGTCCCGACAACGCCTCGCTGAAGGCCGGCTCGCAGATCGCCGAGGACCACAGCCAGGGCACCATCGCGCTGCAGGACACGCTCACCACGGTCCGCACGATCCTGAACAAGATCGACCCCATGCAGCTGGGCCGGGTGCTGAGCACCCTGTCCTATGCGCTGGACGGCAGCGGCCGGGTACCCGGCTCCACCGTCGAGCGGCTGAACAACTGGTTCACCCAGGTCCGCGCCGCGGTGCCGGATCCGGAAGGCACGCTGAACGATTTCTCCGCCTCGTTCCACGCGCTCAACCAGTCCGCGCCGGATCTGATGACGACGCTGTCGGAATCGGTGAAGACCGCGCAGACCATCGCCGACAAGCGCAGCGAGCTGGCCGGCCTCATCACCGGCACCTCGGCGACCATCGACAAGGTCAACAACCTGTTCGCCCGCAACCCCGACGTCGGTAAGCAGCTGACCTCGGGCACCGGCGACATGTTCGGGGCGCTCACCGAGGACCCCGACGCGATCCCGCAGGCCATCGCGAACCTGAACGCGTCGGTCCGCAAGCTGAGCACCACGTTCCACTGGGGTCCGCAGCAGCAGATGATCTGGAACTTGGGCTTTACCCTCACGCCGTACAAGCCGTACGACCGGTCCGACTGCCCGCGCTACGGCGACATGGCGGGGCCGAGCTGTGGCACCGCCCCGGTGGTCTCCGATATCGGCCCGCCGACACCGGCGCTGAAGCCGCGCACGCTGGACGCGTCGCAGGGACTGCCGAAGCTGCCGCCGATGCCGGGCCTGCCCGCCATTCCGGGCGTCACGACCGGTGACACCGCGCAGACGGCAGCTCCGCAGCAGGCGCCCAAGCCGGGCAACCCGTTCGCCGGAACTCCGTTGGAGGGTCTGTTCCCGCAGCTGCCGGGCCTGCCGGGTGCGCCCGCGGCCCCCGCGCCGCAGCCGGCTCCGGCCGCTGCTCCGGCGTCGGACGGGCAGAAGCCCACTGCGGGGCCGATCGCCTACTACACCGGACGTGACGCGATGAGCGCGCTGCTCGGCCGGGATCCGACGACTGCCGAATATCTGCTGCTGAGCTCGATCCTGAGGGGTGGAACCTTGCAAGTTTCCGAAAGCGGTGCCAGCTGATGAGAGGAATTCGCAAACCGCTGATCGGGTTCGGTATCTTCGCCCTCGTCTCGATCCTGGTGACCGTGGTCATCTGGAATACGCTGGCGCGCACCGTGAACGGTTCCACCCACAGCTATTCGGCGATCTTCACCGATGTGCTGGGCCTACGGGAGGGCGACGACGTCCGGATGGCCGGCGTGCGCGTCGGCAAGGTCACCGACATCGAGGTCGAAGGACAGCACCAGGCCAAGGTGTCGTTCATCGTGCAGAGCGATCAGACCGTGTACGGCAACACCAAAGCCCTTGTCCGGTACCAGAATCTGATCGGCCAGCGCTATGTGGCGCTGACGCCGGGCAACAAGGGCGACAATTCGGCGTTGCGCAACAACGCGACCATCCCGGTCGAGCGCACCGAGCCCTCGTTCGATATCTCGGGTCTGCTCAACGGTTTTCAGCCGCTGTTCGAAACCCTGCAACCCCAGCAGGTCAACGACCTGACCAACACCTTCATCCAGGCGCTGCAGGGCGACGGTGTTTCGCTGAGCTCGTTCATCACCCAGGCCGCCGCGCTGGCCGGTGACTTCCAGCGACGCGACGTCATCCTGGCCGACGTGATCACCAAACTGTCGGGCGTGATGTCGGGACTGGCGAAACGAGGTGATGAATTGGAGACACTGGTGACCCAGACCCGCGCGCTGATCGGCGGGCTCTACGAGCAGGGACAATCTCTGCAGGCTTCGACCGTCCAGATCGCGAATGCCACTTCCTCTCTGGTGAACATGGTCGATCAGGTGCAGCCGAAGATCGCGGCCGCGCAGAACTCGAGCACCGCGGCGCTGACCATGCTGATCAACAACGGCTCCAAGCTGGACCAGGCCGCGATCGACCTGCCCGGCATCCTCGCGAACGTCGGTAAGTTCACCTCCGACGGCGCCTACTCCAAGGCGTATCTGTGCACGCTGGACGTCTCGCTGTACGGGGTGCTGTTGCCGCGAGGTCTGGTCAGCCAGATCGGCGGACCCAACCACTCGGCGGTGTGCCGCCCATGACGACCTTCGGTACGCGAATCAGGAATCGTTTCCAGAGCAACCGCTTCTTCTGGCTCGGCGTCATCGGCGCCGTTCTCATCGTGGTGCTGCTCGTGGTGTCCAGCAGTTACAAGAAACTGGGCGTCGGCACCAAGGACGTGCAGGCGGAATTCGTGCAGACGGCCGGCGTCCAGACCGGTGACAAGGTGAACGTCGCCGGTGTGCCGGTCGGCACGGTGGCCGGAGCGAAACTCGAGGGTGACCACGTGCTGATCACCCTGCACGTGAACAACGACGTGAAGCTCGGCCCCGATACCCGTGCCTCCATCAAGATGGCCACGCTGCTGGGTGCGCGCTACGTCGATCTCGACCCGGGCAACGGTAAGGGCTTGCCGGGCAACCGGATTCACAAGTCCAACACCAAGGTGCCCTACGACCTGGCCGACGTGGTGCAGATCGGCACCCCGAAGTTCGAGGCGCTCGACACCGAGAAGCTGGCCGAATCGCTGAAGGTGCTCGGCGACCAGATCGACGGTTCGCCGCAGCTGACCGCGCAGGCGCTCGACAGCGTCGGCGCGCTCGCCAAGACCATCAACGATCGGCGCGACCAGGTCGACGGTCTGCTCAAGGATCTGGACAAGGTCACCAAGATCCTCGGCGACAACCGCAACAGCCTGCTGCTGGTGATCACCCAGGGCGAGGCCATCGCCGGCCGGGTGATGGAACGCCAGGAGCTGCTCAAGCAACTGCTGAACAACACCGCGACCCTGACCAAGCAACTGCAGCAGATCGGCGCGGAGAACAACAACCAGCTCGGCCCGACGATCGAACAGCTGAACACCATGGCCCAGGGTCTGCAGAAGAACAAGGACAACCTGGACAAACTGTTGACGATCATGCCCGCGTCGCTGCGGCAGTTCAACAATGTGTTCGGCAACGGCCCCTACGGTGAGGTCGGTGTGCCGTGGCTGTTCCCGGACAACTGGTTGTGCTTCGCGCGAGTGATCGAGGGGTGCCAGGGATGATCCTGAACAAATGGCTGGCCCGCGCCACCAAGACGGTCGCGATCGGCGCGGCCGTACTGGTGGCCGGCAGCTGCGGATCGGTGCAGAACGCGGTGGGCGGGTCGACCCACATCACCGCTGATTTCCGCAATATCGCCGGCGTTTTCGAGGGCAATCCGATCACCGTGCTGGGGCTCGAGGTCGGCAAGGTCGACAAGATCATCCCCAAGGGTGAGTTCGTCGAGGTGCACATGACGGTGAACCACGACGTGGACATCCCGAAGAATGTGACAGCGGCGATCGTGTCGCCCTCGATCGTGACCAATCGGCACATCGAGCTGACCCCGCGCTACACCGGCGGCCCCAAGCTGCCGGACAACACGCACCTCACGGTGCAGCAGACCCGCACCCCGGTCGAACTGGACACGATGATCAAAACCATCGACCAGTTCACCGCCGCGCTGAAGCCGGCGCCCGGCCAGAGCCAGGGACCGCTGTCGGGCACGCTGCTCTACGACATGGTCAACGGCCAGGGTGAGCGGATCCGCGACACGCTCAACGCGCTGTCGGGGGCGTTGAAGGTCGGCGTCGACAACAAGGACGCCATCTCGACCATCATCATCAAGCTCAACGAGCTGACCTCGATGCTGGCCGACAACGACCAGTCGGTGCGCGAGTTCAGCAACAAGGTCACCCAGATGTCGTCGTTGCTGGCCGAGCAGGCGCCCGGTCTGCAGGCCACGCTGGATCAGCTCAACGACTTCCTGGCCAACACCAGCGGCGTGTTCAGCCAGTACCAGAGCCAGTTGTCGGAGAGCCTCACCGGGCTCACCAAGGTCACCGACCAGCTGCGGCAGAACGCGGCCGGCGTGGTCGAGACCGTCGACGTGGCGCCGCTGCTGCTGCAGAACCTGGACCGTTCGATGGACCGCAACCGCGGCTTCGTCCGCCTGCACGCGGTGCTCGGCACCGCACTGTCCGGCGAGATCGTCAGCCTGTTCTGTGAACGCATTCAGATGAGGGCCGACGGCTGCCGGACCGGCAAGATCGAGGATTTCGGACCCGACCTCGGGTTGTCCGCCGCACTGTTGGGACTGACGAAATGACGGTATCGACGCGCCTGCGGCGCACCTGGCTGGCACTCGGCGTCTCGGCGGCCGTGGCGGCCTCCGGCTGCGGTCTGACCGTGGAGAGTCTGCCGCTGCCCAAACCGGGGCAGTCCGGTGAGACCTATACCCTGCACGCGATCTTCGCCAACGCGCTCAACCTGCCCGATCAGGCCAAGGTCAAGATCGGTGGTTCCGATGTCGGTGTGGTCACCCACATCGCGACCAAGAACTATCAGGCCATCGTCGACATGAACGTCCGCAAGGACATCACGCTGCCGCGCGATTCCACCGCCGAACTGCGCCAGGCCACTCCGCTGGGCGATGTGTTCGTGGCGCTGTCGAAGCCGAAGTCCGACGAGACCACGCCGATGCTGAAGGACGGCGACACCATCGGCATCGACCACACCTCGGCCGGCGCCACCGTCGAGGAGTTGCTGCTCTCGGTGTCGATGCTGTTCAACGGCGGCGGCGTGGCCGCGCTGACCAAGCTGACCTCGGAACTGGATTCGATCGTCGGCGGCCGGCCCGATCAGCTCGCGAGCCTGATCAAGCAGATGACGAGTGTGGTCACCACGCTGCACGCCAACAGCGAGCGCATCGACAGCACGCTCAACGGCTTCGACGCGCTGACCAACACCATCGAGGCCAATCACGACCAGCTGGGTCAGGTGGCGGATTCGCTGCCGCAGATGATCGGCGCCATCGCGGAGAACAACAAGCAGATCGGTGATCTGCTCGGCAAGATCTCCACCACCAGCGCGGCGCTCGGCGATTACGCCGATACCAGCCACGATCAGCTGGCCAGTCTGCTCGAGAACGTGCACAGGCTGATGGACGCGCTGTCGCGAGCCGGCAACGACCTGGGTCCGGCGCTGGACGCACTGCACGAGATCCGGCCGAAGGTCGACGCCTCGTTCAAGGGCAACACCCTCGCCGTCGCCGCGACTCTGACCCAGCTCGACATCGGCCTGCTCACCGACCCACCGCACAGCAAGTTCTGGGATCTGCGCGATCTGCAGGACATGGCGGGCAGTCTGATCCAGGTGCTGCAGATCGTCTACGGCCGAGTGACAGGGGGCCACCGATGAGCTGGCTGCTGCGACACAAACTGCTGCTGTCCACGATCGGACTGGTGATCGCCTTCGTCGTGGGCGCGACGTACCTGGCGGTGAACGTGATGCGGATCAATCCGCTGCGCAGCACCTATACGGTCACGGTCGCGCTCGACCGCTCCGGCGGCCTGCAGCCGGGCAACGATGTCACGCTGCGCGGATTCCGCATCGGCAAGGTGAATTCGATCAAGCTGGCGAATCGCGGCGCCTCGATCGCGGCCGAGGCCCAGATCGACACCCGGTACAAGATTCCGAAGGCCACGCAGGTCGTCGTGCACGCCCTCTCGGCCGCCGGTGAGCAGTACATCGACTTCCAGCCCGAAAGCGACAAGGGTCCGTACCTCACCGACGGTTCGGTGATCCCGTTCGACCCGCAGAAGGTGCAGACCCCGACGCCGGTGTCGGCGGTGCTGGAGAACGCCAGCGGGTTCTTCGACCAGATCGACCCGGACCGGTTCAGCACCATCCTCACCGAATTCGACACCGCGCTCAGCGGCGGACCGGATCAGCTGCGGGACATGGTCGATGCGCTGAGCCTGGTGACAGCCGGTCTGGACAATCTGCTGCCGCAGACCACCAACCTGCTCACCAACCTGCGCACCATCGCGTCCACTACGTCGAACGCGCAGCCCGATCTGAGCACCCTGACGCAGAACTCGTCGACGCTGTTCACCCAGTTCAACAACGCCAACGACGAACTGCGCAAGGTGCTGGACCAGGCCCCGGCGCAGATGAAGTCGCTGGGCGCCACGCTGGACGAGACCACCGATCCGATCACCAGCCTCGCGACCAACTTCGTGGCCGTCACCAAGGCGGCGCAGCTGCGGCTGCCGGCACTGCGGGCGCTGTTCCCGTCGCTGGTCGTCGGCAGTTCGGCGATGGGGGTGCCGGCCCACGACGGAGAGTTCTATACGATCCTCGATATCTGGCCGCGCCCGTTCTGCCAGTACTCGCACGCGCCGGTCGCACCGTATGTCGCGACCGACGGGACGTTCCCGAAGTACAACTATTGCACCAACGCACCTCCGGACCAGCAGATTCGTGGTTCGGCGAACGCGCCGCGGCCCGACGTTCCGAACAACGGAGCGCAGATGCCGTCGGGTGCCGATCCGAACGCTCGGACCCCGAAGCCGGTGCGGTAAGTAGAGTGGCCCGAAACATACGGCGTGGTTTCCACATGCCGGGAAGGTGACAGATCGATTCATGTCCGATGACGACACCGCCAAGGACAAGGCGAACAACGATGCCGAGTCGACCGAGAAGGTCGACGCGGCGCAAGACAGCACCGCCGCGGACGCAACGGTCAAGTTCGAGTCGGACTCGTCGGTTGCTGCCGCCAAGGGTGCCGATACCGCGAAGGCCGCCGACGCCGCGAAGGCCGCCGACGCGGACGAAACGGTGAAGCTCCGGACCGCGGGCCCGACCTCGGCCGATGCGCCGGCCGTCGAGTCGGCGGCCCCGGCGCCGGCGAGCGCCCCTGCCTCCGGGAAGAGCACTCCGTGGGTTCCGATCGTTGCGGCCTTCGCCGCCGGTGTGCTGCTGGTGGCCGCGGTCACCGCGGTGGTGGTCTTCTATCTGAAGGCCGACAATCGCGAGGATCAGCTCTCCGCACGAGATGACTCGACCAAGGCGGCGTGCGATTTCGGCAAGGCCGTGGCCAGCTACGACTCGAAGGATCTCGACGCCTACTTCAAGAGCGTCAACGACCTCTCGACGGGTGAGTGGGGCAAGTTCTTCAGCGGCGCCTCGGACACGCTGAAGCAGGCCATGGTCAGCGTGCAGGCCAAGTCGAAGCTGGACGAGATCCACTGCGCGTGGGAGTCCGGCAACGACAGCCAGGCCAACGTGGTGCTGGTGATCACCCAGGAGCAGACCAACCAGGCAGTCCCGCAGCCGGACAAGCTGACCATCCCGGGCGTCGCCCAGATGGAGAAGCACGACGGTAAGTGGCTGGTCGCGAAGTTCGACTCGCCGGTCACCAAGGGAATGGGCCCGTCCGGTCCGGCTCCGGGTGCGCCGCAGGCGGCCCCGGGTACCAGCCCGCAGGCCAACGGCGGGGCGCAGCCCGCACCGGCTCCGCAGCCGGGTAACTGAATCCGGTTACAGCACAACACTTTCCGGCCCCGCGACAGTTTCCGTCGCGGGGCCGGAACTCGTCCGGCGGGAGTTCCGGCGGTGGTGGACACGGCAGGGTCCGGGCGGCCGAGGTGCAGCAACCGGGCGCCTCCGGCGGTGGGCCGACCCACCACCGGGGATCCCAGCTCAGACAGGGTATTTACCCGGTTGTGGGCACATTTTGGGCACCCTGCCCGTAGGCGTTGTGGATGTTCTCGGCGACCGCGTCCAAGTCGGTATCGAACAGGTCCGCATACGTCTTGAGCGTGAGCGCCGGATTCGTGTGCCCAAGCATCCGCGCCAGCGCGAGAACGTTCGCGCCCGTGGACACAGCCAGACTCGCGCAGGTGTGGCGCAAGTCGTGCGGCGTAATCCGTTGCACCCCAGATCGTTTCACTGCGCCGATGAACCACCCATCGGATGACTTCGGGCGCGGTAGGTAGTCGGTGCCATTGCCGAACACCAGATCGTCGCGGCCGCGACCCTTGCACTGCACCGAGAGTTCCTCGAGCACGAATTTCGCCACCGGTACCGATCGCGCCACGCGCCCCTTCGTCGGCCCTTCCTCGTGCTCAACACCCATCTGCACGGCATTGGAGTGCACGGCCAACCGGCGGCGCAGGAAATCGACGTCCCTCACGCGCAACGCGATCGCCTCACCCCACCTCACCCCGGTATAGGCCAACACCAGCACCAAGACGCGATGCCGTCCCGCCTCGTCGGCAAGCTTCATCACGTCGCCGGCAGTGAGATAGATGCGGCGCTTCGACGTCTTGCTCGGAAGATTAT
Organism: Nocardia sp. 852002-51101_SCH5132738; assembly: GCF_001665695.1. Lineage (NCBI taxonomy): Bacteria > Bacillati > Actinomycetota > Actinomycetes > Mycobacteriales > Nocardiaceae > Nocardia > Nocardia sp. 852002-51101_SCH5132738. The sequence goes on from NZ_LZML01000104.1 coordinate 80,769, forward strand.
CGACGCCGCGCGCCGGATTCGACCGAAGCCGCTTCGCCTTCACCGCGCCGTCCAGAATCCCGGCCAGAATCCCATGCAAACGGATGATCATCGTTGTCGAGAGTTCTGCGGTCCGTAGCTCCGAAATCCAGTCCTCGACGTCGACCAAGTCGATATCGGCGATCCGCACGGAACCCCAGCGTAGTTGCACGTGGATCCGCCAGCCCGATTCGATGGTCCGATAGTTCGACTTCGCCACGCTGGACTTCTTGTGCTCGAGCCAGCTCGGCGCCAGCTCGGCAATCGTCACTCGGCCAAGCGACGGCGCCACGTAGTCACCGGACATCTTCTGGACCTCGACCGTGGCGCTGAACCGTTCGGCGTCGAGCTTCCGCCGAAACCCGCGCTTCTTCGTCTGCCGACCGCTGGGCATCCGGTAGCGGACCATCCAACGCTTGCCAGACTTCGTTTCGTACCCCTCAACGGTTGCCATCGGATGCCCCCCGGCTTGCGGCAACTTGAGCGGCAAACTGCTCATTCAGCGCAGCGCGCTCCCACTTCGGTGCCGATCGCAGAAGAGTTACCGCCTGGCCCAACATTGATGCATCGCTCGGGGCGTCTGAAAAGAGGACCTGCTCAGAGCGGAGCCACTGCCAGACCGCAATAGCCGGTGCGCCTGCACCCTTCTCCCCGAGAACCATGCCGGTCAATTCCACTGTGTCCCTGCTGGTTTCGGTGTCGGGCATCAGCAAGGCGGGCGGCGTGACTCGCAATGCGATCGCCAGTGCGGTCAGGTCATCAGGCGACACCTTGCGCTGCTTGTTTTCGATGCGTCGGATAGCCACCGGCGAGAGCGACCAGCCCCCTTCTCTCATGCGGTCGGACACGTCTGTGTAGCTCATGTTCAGCTCGCCCCTGAGTCGGGCGACGTTCTCCGCGACCGCCGTTGCCGTAGGTCCGTACTCGGGTTCCTTGCCTGCCATGACTGGCAGAGTACCGGCAAAGTTTGACGGTTCATAGACCGACATTGACAGTACGGGATCGAACGTGCTTTCGTTGTAACTGGATAGTCGTTGTATGACATCCGACTGTCAAACTTTGATAGGAGAAGGAAGTGGCAGAAGAGGTCGACTCGAGACTGACCGCCTCGGAACTAAGCGACCGATGGGGAGGCCGGCCGAGCGTCGGGACGCTGCGCCAGTGGCGGTACCTCGGCAAAGGCCCCGACTACATCAGGGCAGGCCGGAATGTGCTCTATCCGCTGTCCAGCGTGCTCGCGTTTGAACGCGCAAACACCATCACCTGTTCGGGGGCCGCCTGATGCGCAAGTCCGAAGACGAAAGCGACCCGGCAGCGGCGCCCACCGCTCCCGGGTCGATCGAAACCCCTACCTCGCAACTGAAGAAGGTCTCATGAACACGGTAACAAACCCGGCCCAACCCAGCATCGGGAACTACACCCGGCTCATCACCGGTCGCATCCTGCGCGCCACGCAGCACTCCGACATGTCGCTTGTCGACCTCGCCAAGGCCGCCAACATGGACGTCCACGACCTCGCCGCCTCACTCTGCGGACATCGCGGTCTCTACCTGAACGAGACCGTAATGCTCGGGATGGCGCTGGGCATCGGCTTCGCCGAACTCTTCTCCTCGCGGGAGGACCAGTGAGCACCGGAACTGCCCCGCTGGACATCGTCGGTGTCCGGGTGGCCGATCCCATCGGCGACATCGCACGCGATGGCGAGTGGGTCAACATCGGCACTCTCGTTCAGCGAGAGGACGTGGAGGTCATTCCTCGCCGGGATGCTTCCGCCGCCCACCTCGAGCGACTGACCGCCGCAGCTGTTCAGGTGTGGATGCACGGACGCGGCGTACTCGGTTGCTGGGTGCATCACCCCCGTCTCGGCTGGGTTGTCGACGTGATTGTGCGTGACCCGGAAGGCGCCGCGGAACGCTGCGAGAGCGCCGGAAGGTACTGCCTCGCGGGGGGTGTGCGGTGAGCGCGATCAACGAACAGTTGCACCGCCGTGCGGCCGCCGCTCGTCGCCTGCCCGGCGGTGACCCGTGGCCGCGAACGGTCCGCGAATTGGACCTCAGCACCCATCAGCTTTCGGCGTGGTCGAGCGCGGTCAATCACATTGCGAGCGATGGGGTTTGCCCGATCGTTCCGCGTGAAGTCCTTGAACTCCTCTGGCAGCGCGGCGGCGCCGATCGCGAGCTCGCGGAGCAAATCCACGAGAGAGGAGGGGCCGCTGCATGAGTGAGATTCGCGGGGCCGACGACGTGAAGCGAGTGGTTGCCAGGCACGCGGACGCCGAGGGGGCCGATAACTTGTCGGCCCCCTTCGGGGTGCCGCTACCTCCACACTGCGAGGTTCACGGCTCTTACAAGCCCGGCTGTCCTCAGTGCTTTGTCGAATACAGCAAGGTCTACGGTCCTCAAGCCGCTCGGCAGTTCGAGGGCGAACAGCTGTACGGCGGCCCTGGGGACGTCACGGACGACGCCGAAGAAGAAGACGAAGGGGTCGAAGAATTCCTGCGACCCCGCGTGTGGCGAGCCAAGGACCTCGAGGCCGGGCGCCAAATCGACTGGCTGGCAGCCAACCGCCTACCGCTCGCGGCCGCCTGCTACATGCTCGGCCCCGAGGGTATCGGCAAGTCGCTATGGACAATCTGGCTCGTCTCGCTGCTGACGACTGGAAAACCTTTCCCTGGCTTCGGGATTCCCATGCGTGAGCCGAGCGTGGTTGTCCTGGTGCTCACCGAGGACGACTGGTCGACTGTCGCGCGGCCGCGCCTCGAGGTTGCCGGCGCGGACCTCGATTACGTGCGGGTGATCTGCGCCGAGCGTGACGGCTCCGGCGCACCAAGCTTCCCGCGGGATATGGACATCGTTCTGGATGCGTGCGAAGAAGCGACCCTCGTTGTGGTCGATGCGTGGGCGGACACCCTGCCCGGAAGCCTGTCGGTCAAGGATCCCCAGCACGCCCGCCGGGCCTTGCACCCATGGAAGGAACTCGCCACCCGCACAGGGGTATCGGTGCTGTTGACCGGTCACACCAACCGCGAACGCGGCGGCAACGTCAGAAACGCGTACGGGCTGTCCGGTGAGATCCGCAAGAAAGCGCGCATGACGATTCTCGCGCAGCCGGACCCGGACGAGGACGGCGTTCTTGTAATCGGCCCGGAGAAAACGAATCTGACCGCACCGGTACCAGCATCACGGTTCCGGATCGAGTCGGTCCCGTTCTTCGACGCCACCGACGTCAGCGACGGCACCGTCCCGCGATTGGTGTGGATCGGAGACGCACAGCAATCGGCCCGAGACTTCTACGCCGATTCCGCGGCCGCCGAGAACGGCGACGGCACCGAGGACCGCAACGAAGTAGACGACTGGCTCCGAGACTTCCTCGGGCAAGGCAGTCAGCAAGCGAACGAGATCTACCGCGCCGCCGACGCAAACGGATTCAGCAAGGACCAGATCAAGCGCGCGAAGAAGCGCGTCGGTGCGAAAGCTGAGCGGCCGATGAACCCCGGGCCGTGGTTCTGGAGCCTGCCCGCCGACATAGGGAGCAGGGAGCAGTGAGCACCCCCTGTCCGTACACAGCGCTCCCTGCGCTCCCTGCGCTCCCTGTGAGGTCAGACGGGGTGCAGCAGGGAGCAGAAGACACCAGGGAGCAGGGAGCACGGAGACGGGTACACCGCGCACCCTGCCCCACCGACCGCCCAGAATTGGAGAGCCCACTATGACGCCGGAATCGCCGTGGGGAAAGCCCTACAACGAACCATTCGACCTCGCCACCCCCGTCACCGGCTGGCGAATAGAGGCAATCGAGTTCTTCGGCGAATACCCGTACCTGCAATGGTGCCTGCCCCAACGATCGTGGAGCCCACGGGCGCGCTGCGTCGTGCATCAGTACTTGCACACCTCGCCACCGCACGCCGGATGCAGTTGCGGATACCGCATAGTGCGCGACCTGGCCACGCTCACCGAGTACTGGCAACGCACCTCAGCCACAGTCGCCGCAGCGGCCAAGGCCCAGAACTGCTGGATGCTCACCAATTCGCCGGCACTCGTCCGCGTCGAAGCCGCAGGCCGCGCCCAAACCTACGACACCGAACACAACCTCACACGGCACAACTGCCTATCCGTCGCGTTCATCCGCGCGATCCCCGGCCATCCGATCTACACACCGGCCGCCGAACACGCCGAACTACTGAGCCGCATGTACCGAACCGACGTCATCGTCGTGGATCCCGACACCTTCCCCGCGATCCCCGGCGCGGAACCCTGAGCAGGGGACGCGGAGGGGGAAGAAGGGGGCCGATCGAATCTGCGGCCAAATCAGAAAAAAACCGTCGGGCTAGGCCAAGACGCACGCCCCCAGTAAATCGAAACAGTGTTTTTTGCGACGAAAGTAGGTTCGAAGTGGCCGGAAACTGCCGGAAGTGCAACCGAGTCCTCGAAGATGCTCCGGGGCGCCCCCGGGTGTGGTGCTCGATGGGCTGTAAACGCGCTGCACAGCGTGAAATTCGACGCCTCGACTCTCTGCTGTTGAAATTCGAGCAGGGCCGATGGACAGACGCCCTGAACGGGAACCACAGCCCGCGCCGGGACCAGGTGATAGCCGAGATGGAGGCGCGGTTGAAGGTACTGCTCGAGGCGAACGGAGACGACGATGAGTGAGCCCTCGATTAGTTCGTGGGTGGCCGAAAGTCTGATTGATCAGCTGATGGCGGTGGTCAATTCGCGTGAATTTCCGCCGTCCCTCGCGGCGCAGAACCGGATCGTGATCCTGGCGGGTATGGCGGCCGCCGAATATGTCGACTCGCCCGATCCCTCGCTGTCGTCGGTGGTCGAAGTAGGCCGCGCGGCCGTGGATCTATTCGTGCATTGCGTGCCCGAGGATTCGAAGGCTGTGACCGCGGCGGCGGATCGGTTGCGCGAGGCCGCACAGTTTCACTTCGCTCTGCGTGACGTGTCATAATTCTTCTACGGACAACAACTGAATTCGCTGATTGATCACCCGCCGAACACCCGGCGGGTCGGCCACCCGCTTAGTAGCCCGTTCCCATGCCGCGCCGTATGGCCCCGCTGAGGGAACCGCCGAAACCCCGGTGAGCCGCCCGCCCGCTTAGTAGGCCGCTGATGGTCGCATCTCCTCTTCGCGCCGTTTCTACCGTGCGCGTCATTCCGTCTACCCTCCGCGCCTTGTGCTGTCCGTCCGCGGGCGCGGCATTCAGGAGATCACTGTGAATCGCCAACAGCTCGTTGCGCGTGCGAACGAGATCGCAGCGCAGATCAAGAGCATTGAGACCGACGCCTCCCTTACCGGGGTGCAGAAGCAAGCGATGCTCGAGGCCCTGGCGCCCCGCATGAATGCGCATACCGCCGAGATGCGCCGCTACCAACAGACCCAGGCATTCGCCGCGAAGATGCGCGGCGCAGCCGACGACATATCGGTAACCGACACCGTCCACCTGCCCCACCCGAGCACCGGAGACACCCCTATGTCCACTCTCGCCAGCATGTCCCGCAAGTCCCTGGTTCGGTTGCCGAGCATCGGGGAGATTCCGGAGACCGCGTTCAAGCAGATGATTGCGGCCGCCAAGAGCCGCCAGAATTTCCGGTTCGAGGTGCCCCTCAAGAGCGCCGGCGGGACCTTCCAAGACGGCGTCGTAACCAAGAACCCGAACGTGGAAAACGGGTTCGGCCTGCCGTCACTGTTGCAGCCCGGATTGACTCGGAATCTGCCGTATGACCCGACGAACGTGTGGGACCTGTTCAACAGCACTGCGGTTACCGGACCTTCGATCGAGTACTACTCGCATGACTCGAATGTCGGTGCTCCGGCCGCCACGGCTGAGGGCGGGTTGATGACCGATCTCGGCATGACGTGGACGCCGCATACCGTGGCACCGACGAAGATCACCGCTCTGGCGAGCGCTTCCTACGAGCTCCTGTCGGATGCGTCCTGGATTACGCAGTACATCAACCAGGAATTGCAGCGGGCGATGACGGATGCGATCAACAGCCAAATCATCGCAGGTAACGGCACGGCCCCCAACATGCTGGGTATCGAGAGCCAGACGGGCACGCTGACGCACGACCATTCCGCCGACGCGTCTGGCACCACGGCGATTGACGCTGTCCTGCTCGCGGCGAACGCGTTGCGCACGGGGCCTGCCTTCGTTGACCCGAATCTGCTGATCCTGAATCCTTCGGACTGGGAGGCGATTCGGCAGCTCAAGGACGGTTATGGCCGGTACCTGCTGAATCCGGTTCCGACCGAGCAGGAGGTGTGGAGCCTGTTCGGTATCCGGGTGGCGATCTCGACCAAGCTCACTGCCGGCACGGGCATTCTGATGAACAGCGACGCCGCGATTCTGGGATTCATCCGGGAAGCGCTGGTGATCGAATCGACGATGTACGGCAGCTCGTACGTGTCGGGTAGCCCGGTCGACAACTTCTCGCACGATTACGTGACGTTCCGTGCGCGGACTCGTCTGGCGTACGGCGTGATGCGGCCGAAGGCTATCTGCCTAATCACCAACCTGTAAGGTCATACCCGTGGGTTAGAAGTTGGCAGCGGCCACACCGGATTTCGGGTCGGTGTGGCCGCTGTCGTTTACATCCACTTCCCGGCGCCGGGAAACGTTCGTGGCGCCGCGAAGGTTCGCCGAAACGTCCCCTTTTTCAGGGTTGCCCCTGAGAAGGCTTCGATTCGACCGGCCAGCGCGCGAACGACAGCCGCGGAGTGACGGTTTCGACGTCGCAGACGCACATCACCGCGTGCAGCGTGAGAATGCCGATGTGATCGGTTGAGGGCGTGATCACCGCATCGGCATCGGCCGCGCGCGCCTGGTCGGCAAGCGGGATCCTGCTGTCTTCCGGCGGCCATACGAGTACGTAGCCGAGATGCCTTGCCAACCGGCGAACTTGCGCCAAATCCCAATCCAGCGCTTGCGATTCCGGGTGTACGTAGCCGAGCGCGATCATGACGCCGTTTCTCACGGGCGCTCGTCCTGGCGCTGAGGGGCAGGTTTTTCGGTGATCGCCGCAGAACCGCGGGGCGGGACGAATAGCAGTGCGCCCGTGAGTACGACCAGCGCCACGCCGAGCAGAGCAAGAATCACCATCACGCGCACCCCTCGCTGTCCGTTGGAAGGGTCACCGGCGCCGAAGGTTTCGGGGCACACCCCGGCGCCGGGACCACTATTTAGGCTGCTCGAGACCTCAACGTGATGGAACGGGGTTAGCGTTTGCACATGTTCGCAGAACGGGAAGTGACGGGGCCTCTCCTACGCGAGCTCCGCGTCATCGCCGATGTAGGTCTACGCCAGATGGCAGCCCGAACCCACTTCAGCGCTTCCTATCTATCGCAGATCGAGACCGGGCACCGGCCGGTCCCTCCCGGCGTGGCTGAGGCATATCGGCGGGTACTCGGCGCCGACCCGGTAGTCGGCAAGCTCGCCACCGCGGCCGCCGACTCCGCCTCCGCGGGCGTGAGCGACGTTGCCGATATCCTGGCGCGCACCCGTCGCCTCGAGGACCGATTGGGCGCGGGTGCGGTGGCTCCCGTGGTGCGCGGACTCGACAGCATCGCGCGAAGTCTGGACTTCACGCTGGCCTCCGAGGTGGCACGCTACCGGGGTTGGCTCGAGCACGCGATCGGCCGGCGGGCACTCGCAGACAAGGTGCTACAGGATGCCGCCGAGCTGGCGCAGGACGGACCGCAGCGGGCACACGCACTCTCGTTCCGGTCGCTCACCGCGCGGCATGACGGAGACCTGCGCAAGGCCCTGGCGCTCGCCGATGCGTCCCTCGCCGAGGACGGTGTACACCCAGCGATTCGAGCGTTTGATCGGTACTGGCGGGCCGAATTGCTGGCGCGACTCGGTGAACGCCGCGCCGCCGCAAAAGAACTGGCCCCAGATCCGCCGGAGAGCAACGAACTCCCCCCGGGTGGGTACTGGTACACCCCCGGCTTCCTCGCGGTGCAGCGTGGCTTGGTTCTCAGCTGTATGGGCCGCCAGGACGACGGGGTCGACGAGGCTACGCGCGGATTGGCAGAGATGCCGGACGCCCATCGGGGCACAGACTGGCTGAACACAATGCTTGCCCAGGTAGCTCCCGGACTCCGCGACGAGATCCCCATGTAGCGCATCATCTTGTCGGCGCCGACAAACTGATCGACCTGCGACTTTGCGGGATCCCGCAATCTCGCCGACCGCTTCAGTACTGGCCCTGTGGGCACATTTTGGGCACAACACAGCGAGATTCGGCGTGATTTTGCGTGATCCAGAGTGATGTCAGAATTTGAATATCCGCAGATCAGCCCCTATATGCCCTGGACCGGGCGCCTCCGGCGGTGGGCCGACCCACCACCGCCGGAAGCCATTCAGGTGGTCTGACGCGTGCCCGGTCAGAAAAGGGTGAGGGCGTCCGCGGTTTCGGCTGTCGCGCGGCCGCGTTTGGGCCGGGACGCCGGCTTGTCGGTGACGACGACCGTCAGCGGCGTCGTCGCGGCGGTGTCGGACATCGTCTCGGTGACTGCGGCGGGGGGCCGCACCGCGGTCGGCAACGGCGGGAGATCGTCGATACCGTTCGGCGTCGCATCGGCCCGGCCCGCGGCGGCGCGGGCGGCCTCACCGGCGAGCTTGTCGGCCTGTTCGTTGTAGTAGTTGCCCACGTGCCCGCGCACCCAGCGGAACCGCACCGGCCCCGGGCGAGTGGCGATCGCGTGATCGATCCACTGGACGAGCTCCACATTCTTCACCGCGCTGCCGGTGGCGGTGCGCCAGCCGTTGAGCCGCCAGCTCGGTAGCCATTCCGACGCGCATTTGATCGCGTACAGCGAATCGCTCTCGATGAACAGCGGTTCGGGACCGGGATGCGCCCGAATCGCCTCCAGAACCGCGCGTAGCTCCGCCACCTGGTTGGTGCCGGAGGCCGCGCCGGCGCTGGCCGAACTGCCCTGATGATTGACCCACGCCCAGCCGATGGCGCCGCCGGGATTGCGCAGGCAGGATCCGTCGGTGCTCACGATGATCATGACCGGTACCCTACGCAATCCGGCCGACAAGATCCGTGCCGTGGAATTCTTCGATTTCCCTGCGCAATTGCGTTTCGCTGCGCCGCACCGCCGCCTGGGCCAGCGCATCGATGGCCTTGGCGGCCGGACGGGCCAGCCAGCCGCGCGCCGGCGAATAGTCGGCCTCCGAGGTCAGCACCGACCGGCCGTAGCCGAGCGGATCGAATCGCAGCGTCAGTGTGGCGAGCGCGGGTGCGGGTTCGAGGTCCTGCGACGACGCGGCGGGGTCCTGCGCAGGCGCCACCTTCCCCGGCCGGCGCCTGCGCAGGGTGTACCCGATGACCGCGTTGCGGCGGTATTCGGTGATCTCACAGTCGACCGTGGGATGCCACAGCCCGAGCCGGAACGTCGCCGCGTAGACCGCACCCGGTCCGTGGCCGGCCTCGCCGACCGGTTCGAACGCTGCGATGCCGAACATCCAATCCGGGACGAACAGATGGTTGTCGGTGTACGTGAATGCGACCTCCACCGGAGCCCCGACGTCGCTCGCGTACCTGATGTGGCCCATAGGCCCTCCCTGTTCCACGCTTGCCACAAAAGTACTACAGAATTCCTTTTTATTAAACGGTTACCGGGGAATAACGTGCGCTCCGCACGTCGAGTGGCGGATAACCGCTGACAAGGACAAATGCGGCAAACGACCAGTACGTTTCGAGTGTGCTCGACGGGAGCGGGCACAGACGACAACCGGCCAGGCACCTTGACGGTACCCGGCCGGGAGGGTGTCGAAACGCTATGCCAGCGTGGAATCCGGTGGCGCTGTGGTCAACCCGGCTGCCGCGGTGGGTGAACCGGCTGCCGCCGTGGTCGCCGGGCCCACCGTCGGTTCCGTCGAATCGGTGCCGGCCGGGTCCGCGGGGATCTGCTGTGGATGGTGCGACGGCATTGGAGCCGGCCGCGCGTGCCGCTGGACCTGAACGTCGTGGCGGCCAAGGAGCGGATCGCTCATCGCGACGCTGAACTCACCACTGTGCACGTCGACGTCGGTACGGAATTCGGTCACCGCATTCGGCGCGGCGCCCGGCCGCTGATCCGGGGAGCCGTTCGCGCCCAGTGCCGACGGCACATTCGTGTCGACGGTGACGGCGAACGAATGCTGTTGTGTCCTGGACAGATTCGCCCCGACGTAGGTTTCGCCGGTGAGGTTCAGGCGGCCCCCGACGCCGCCGGGACCGGTTGTCGCCGAGGATGTTTCGGTATTCGGTGAGCGGTCCGCCGATTCGGGCACGAGACGTGCCGGCGTCGCCGCGGCGTCGGCCGCGAAGGCGGGCAGGCGGCGTGAGGCCGCGGCCGCCTCCCACGAACCGGTGGTGGCCGGGCCGGTGTTCGACGACGTGTCGGATTGGCGGGTGTCGGGCGCCGGGACGAGCGTGTCGCCTCGCTCGCCGGAGCCGATGACGGCCGGTAGGCCCGCGCCGCCGATCTGGTTGACGACATAGGTTCCGGCGGCGACGGTCAGGCCGATACTCGCCATTCCGGCGAGCACGACAGCGGTGTATTGCAGAATTTGGCCGGTGGACCGGGACTGCGCGGACTGAGCCATAGCGGTGCGTCCTTCCCTCTCCCCTGGTTCCCCTCGTGGCCGACCCGCACCGTTGAAAGTCGTACGCACGTCCAGGTTACTGCCTGGCGCAAGGGATTCCGAGGCCTGCGGTCAAGATCACAACAGCGGGCGTAGCGGCGTGAAAACCGCTGTTCACCCCAGTCGGTCGGTGCCGGTACGCCGCCGGCCACCGAGCGGTGCGAAGGTTTGCGCCGGATCGACGCCGGGTAACCCGAGAAAGCTGGCGAGCGTCAACTTCGAGCTGCGATCTCGAAGTCCTCCGGCCAACGGCGTCCGGTCGGCCACAAGCACGTCGCAACCTGAGTCGGCGCTCGCCCGCTCGAACCGGAACTTTTCAGGCGAATTGGCCGGCCTCGCGCCCCGATCCCGGGGGCCCGGCGAAGGCCTGTGCGATCGTCAGCCACTGCGCGGCGTCGGTTCCCGTCGCCGTCAACGGCAGATCGTCGCGATGCCGGCGCTGCGTCACCAGCAGGCAGAAGTCCAATGCCGAACCATTCACTCGTTGCGCGGCATCCTCGGGACCCCAGCTCCAGATCGACCCGTCCGGTGCCGTGAGCTCGACTCGGAACGGTTCCGCGGGGGCCTGGCGGCCGTGCACGGTATAGGCGAAATCGCGGGTCCGGACGCCGATATGCGCGATATTGCGCAGGCGCGCCGTCGGGGTCCGCACCGCGCCCAGCGCATCGGCGACGTCCTGACCATGGGCCCAGGTCTCCATCAACCGCGCGCTCACCATCGACATCGGGCTCATCGGCGGTCCGAACCAGGGCAACTTCGTGCCCGCGGGCACCGCGCGCAGCGCCTTGGCCAGACCGGCCCGACCCCGCCGCCACCGCGCGAGCAGTTCGGGCGCCGGTGTGGTCGCCACCTCGGCGGCCGCGTCGTCGACGAAGGTCGCGATCTTCGCGGTCGCCTCGCGCAGCAACTCGGCGAACGCCTCGGCATCGGTCGCCGCGATCGTCGACACCTCGTCGGTCCAGGTCAGATGGGCGATCTGATGGGCGATGGTCCATCCTGGGGCCGGTGTCTCCCGCGCCCAGCCGGCCGGATCCAGTGGCGCGACCAGCCGGTCCAGGTCCGCGCATTCGGCCTCGAAGTCGTCGAGCAGCGCCTCTAGGTCAGCCATGACCGAAAGCATGGCAACGCCCCGAAAAAAATGCAAGCATGCGTGCTTGTTTGTCACCAGCCGAAGATCAGCAGGTGCACGCCGCCCACTAGCAGGCCCAGTGCCGCGCCGTGCAGATAGAGCAGCCAGGCGTCCTGTTCGACCGAGGCGTAGAACATCTCCATGAACTCACCGGGCGTGAGCTGCTTGAGTTTCCGCGCCGCGAATTCGTCGATCTTCTTGGCCTGGTCCAAGGCGAAGGCCTCGTCCTGCACCAGGCTCGGCGCCAGGCTCACCGCGGCCCCGGCGGCGCCGACCTGCAGGTTGTCGAACTGCCGCGCACCGAAGGCGGCGCGCACGACCGAGCGCGTGGGTCCCAGCTGGGCGCGGATCTCGTCGGCGATCAGATGCTCCACGAGCTGACGGGTCTTGTCCCCGTTGGGTCCGTCCAGCAGTTCCGCCGCCAGATTCGGCAGGGTCAGCACCTGATAGGCCAGAATCTGGGCGAGGTCGTCGGCGGCCTGCGGTTGCCGCTTGGCCAGCAGTGCCTGCCGCCAGAGGTATTTGTAGCGCGGCTGTGGATCGCCGGGCTCGAACACCATCTTGATGGCGATCATGTTCACCAGCACGCCGATGGTGGCGGCCGCGGCCAGTACCACCAGCCATCCCGGGATCCAGCCGATCACCGGAATGTCGGAGTGGACATGCATGTACAGCGCCAGCAGGACGCCGAACGGGGCGCCGAGCAGGCCGATCCGCACCATGAACCGCAGCTCCGGCGCGGCGATCGTGGTGGTCAGATCCTTGAGGATCTCCGGATTGGCCTGCAGATAGCGGATGACGAAACTCTTGATGTCGATGAGGTGGTCGACATTGTCACCGAGTTGCTCGAATCCGCGCCGGCACAGTTTCGGCAGTTCGCGGTCGATGCGCTGGTAGAGAATCTGTTTCGCCGGGCGCGGTACGGCTCGCCACAGTTCCGGATTCTCGCGGTACATCACATCGTCGACGATCTGCTGCAACTGTTCGTGCGCGCGGTCGGCGATGTAGTCGGCGATACCTTCCAGATCGAGTTCGTGGATGAAATCGCGCGGGCTGCCGATCCGCATGATTGCCATATCCACGCAGATGCTGGCCATCTTCTCCGCGCGAGCGGGGATGAAGCCTTGGAAACCGAGTTGTCTACCGTCGCCGGAAAACGTCGGCAGCACCTGCACCCGGCGTGGGAAATAGGGGTACAGCACCTTCAGTCCCGGAATCCGGACGCCGCGAAATTGCAACGGCCAGAACAACATCAGCACGCCGGTCCAGTTGGTGAGCCAGCCGGCCACCGCGCTGAAGATCGGGAAGGTGATCAGGTCCACGACGAATTTGGACTGTCCGGTCAGTTGTTCCCAGTCGATGAACACACCGCCGGCGACTACCGCCATCGTGGATCCCCCTTGCGCCGTGCGGACTTGCGAGTTGACTGGGTCCCCACATTCTCACCGGGGCCAGACGGTGTCAATGCGGCGGGGCGGCACTTGCCCTGGTCGGCGGGGCAAACGCACCCCGTTCAGGGGCGCAGGACGAGTCGAATCGGATTGCCCTGTTTGGTTTCCAGCGCCCGCACCGCGTCCGGTGCTTGCGAGAGCGGCAGCACCGCGCTGACCGAGCGGGCGAGATCGAGACGATGCAGCCGCCGCAGCGTCACCAGTTCGGTGACGTGTTCGGGCTGCGAGCCGTAGTGTCCACGCAATTGCTGCTGGAAGAAGCTGAAACCGATGCCCCCGGTGATCGTGATCGGTTTGTCGGTCAGGCCGACCAGAACCAGTCGCCCACCCGGTCCCAAGCAGGTGACGGCCTGTTCGCGCACCGCCGCCACGCCGGCGAAATCGAAGGCGGCCGCCAAGCCGGCGCCCCCGGTCGCGGCGAAAATCTGTGCTCGCAGTTCGGGATCGGCCGGATCGAAGGCCAGATCCGCACCGAAACCGAGCGCCCGTTCCCGTGCCGCCGGCAGCGGATCCACCGCCACGATCGGCGCCGCACCGACCATGCGCAGCAATTGCACCCCGTGGGCGCCGAGGCCGCCCACACCCCAGACGCCGACCGGCTCGGCGGGCCGTACCTGGGCGGTCGCCGTGATCGCGGCCCACGGCGTGGAGACCGCGTCGGGGATGAAGCAGGCCTGCTCGAAGGGCAGATCGTCGGGAATGGGTACGAGGGTGTCGACCCGGGCCAGGGTGTATTCCGCCCACCCGCCGTCGTAGTCGACTCCGCGGGTGAACACCGCGCCGCCGCGTCGTTCGCCGGCCTGCAGCAGCACCCGATCTCCGACCTTCGCGCCCGTCACATCCGGCCCGAGAGCGTGGACGGTCCCCGCGACCTCGTGGCCGAGTGTCACCACGTCACCGGAGAGCATCACCGGGGTCAGCGTCCCGTCGATGAGATGGACATCGGACAGGCAGACCCCTGCCGCTTCGACCTTGACCAGGACGTGGTCGGGGCCCGGCTCCGGCGTCGGCACGTCATCCAGTTCCAGTCGGCGCTGTGGTCCCAGGTGAAGGCGTGCGGCCAGCATGTCGGGCTACTCCTCTGGATCGGGCGGGCGGACCCGCGGGCCCGGTCGAGTATCGCACCGTCATCGCGGTTCCGTTCGGCAGGACTGCGGGCGCCCGGGCGACGCTCCGGGGTTCGGGGATTGTGTGGGACTGTGAGTCCCATATATCCTCGAAGGACCACACCTGCTGAGTGTCGACCGCCGTCGGGGCCGCGCCTCGGCGGATGGGAGCTAGGAGGCCCGATGAGCCACACTGCGAAGCCCGCTCGCCGGGCCGAACGGGTGCGGGGGTCCCGCAGAGCACAGGAGACATCGATGACGCTGTCGAAATCCGTTCGTACCGACATATTCGGCCCGGACTACCGAGAAATGCTGGCGATCCTGTCCGACGGATCCGTCCATCGCAATTTCGACCCCTATCTCGATATCGATTGGGATTCACCGGAGTTGGCGATCGATCCCGACGATCCGAGATGGGTGCTCTCGCCGGAGCTCGACCCGCTCGGCGGAACCGACTGGTACAGGTCGTTGCCGCTGGAGCGCAGGATCGAGATCGGAAAGTGGCGCACGGCCAACGTGATCAAGGTCGGCGCCGCCTTCGAGAGCATTCTCATCCGCGGCATGATGCAGTACATCATGAAGCTCCCCAACGGATCTCCGGAGTTTCGCTACTGCCTGCACGAGATGACCGAAGAGTGCAATCACATCCAGATGTTCCAGGAGCTGATCAACCGGATCGGCGTGGACGTCCCGGGGATGCGCCCGCTGTTCCGCGCGCTGTCGCCCTTCATCGGCGTGGCCGGCGGCTACGCGCACGCCATCCTGTTCATCGGCATTCTCGGTGGTGAGGAGCCGATCGACCACTATCAGAAGGCGATCATCCGGGAGGGCGAGGCGATGCCCCCCGCGGTGCTGCGCACCATGCAGATCCACATCGCCGAGGAGGCCCGGCACATCTCCTTCGCCGGCGAGTTCCTGAAGGCGCATATCGAGCGGATGAGCCCGTTCGGTAAAGCCATGTGCGCCTTGGCGTTTCCGATCACGATGCGCTGGCTGGCCGGTGAGATCATGGCGCCCCCGCGCTCGTTCGCGAAGGAATTCGACATTCCGCGCGAGGTCATCCGGGAGGCGTTCTGGGATGCCCCGCACGCACGGCGGATCCTGTCCGGCTACTTCGGCGATATGCGCAAACTCGCCGACGAACTGGGGTTGATGAATCCGGTGACCCGCAAGCTGTGGTCGCTGTTGCACGTCGACGGCGAACCGTCGCGGTATCGCGGGGAGCCCGAGCGGCGCAACGCGGCGGCCGCGATGGCGGACAGGTTGCCTGTGGTCGGCTCCCTCGTCGGCTGGTTGGCGGCCTGACCTGCCGGGATCCGGCGGCGCCTGCTCACGGGGTGTCGTCGGCTCCCTCGGCCAGCGCGTTGATCAGTTCGATCAGTGGCAGTTCGGGATCCAGGGTCAATCCGTGGGCGCGCGCCGCGCCGTCGAGCACGCTCCAGGCGTAGCCGGCGACCTCTGATATCAGCTGTTCGCGACTCAGCAGCGGGCTGGGATCGCGTGCCCACCGGCTGACGGTCGCCTCGGTCATCGACACGATGGCGAAGGTCATCGTGTCGGCCGTGGCCTCGTCGACCACGCCGATCACCCCCGCCAGGCTCGACACCAGCAGCCGGGTCCGAGCCGCGATGGTGGCCTTGATACTGCTGAGCGCGTCCACATCGTCGGGATCCCCCATCGCCGGCCCGCCGCGCGCGAAGTCGTACAGCCGGGGGTGCTCGGTGAGCCAGTCCGCGACCGCGGCGATCGTGCGGTGCAGGATTCGATGGATGGATCCGTCCCAGATATCCAGCGCCGCGTCGACGGTATCGATGAACTGCTCACCGATCGCGGTCCGAGCCCGCCGATCGAGTTCGTCCCGCCCCGAAAACTGCCGGTAGACCACCGATTTGGCCAGCCCTGCCCGCGCGGCGATCTGCTGCATCGAGATCTCGGCGCCCCCGCCGGACTCCTCCAGCAGCTCGATCAACGCCCCGACGATCCGGCTCCGCCGCCGGTCGTTGTGCGTTTGCCACCGCGCCTGCCGGCCCCCGATCGGGGCCGGTTCGGACGGGGAGGGAATCGCCACGCGGTCGAGTTTAAATCACCGACTCCCGCGCGAATGAGCTTCGGTTGCGTCCGGTCCGGGTGCGGGGACGAGGTGAACTTTCCGTGCAAACCTCGACAGAAATGCGAGAAAACCGCCCAAACCGGCGAGGTTTGCACGATCAGTGCAGCGTCAGCCGAGGGTCGGGTTTCAGAGGGGTGATCGACAGGTCGCGGTGGGCGATGCCCGGTGCGCTCTCGTGGATCGGGCGGATCGCGTCGAGAACCGCCACCGCGGTGAGATGGTCCGCAGGATGGGTTCCGGCGGTGTCGTGGAATTCGACCGTCGCCGTGCCGTGCGCGGTGTCGGTAGCCGTGGTAAGCCGATATCGCAGAGGCGCTGTGTCTTTCGCGCGG
Organism: Nocardia sp. 852002-51101_SCH5132738; assembly: GCF_001665695.1. Taxonomy (NCBI): domain Bacteria; kingdom Bacillati; phylum Actinomycetota; class Actinomycetes; order Mycobacteriales; family Nocardiaceae; genus Nocardia; species Nocardia sp. 852002-51101_SCH5132738. Next base: position 97,551 of record NZ_LZML01000104.1, read on the forward strand.
GCGGTCCAGGTCGACCGGTAGCTCAGTCGTGAGCCGAGTTCGCGTTCGATGATCACCGTGTCGACGATTCCGGTGTCCGTGGTGACGACTTCGATCGACAGCGTGGCCTCCGGTTCGGACCGCTCACCGAAGACCGCTTCCTCGAGCACCCGCAGTCCGGCTTCGTAGTAGCCGCTCACGGCCGCGGCGGCCGCCTCCGCCCGTGCGGCGGTGGACGTGCCGATGCCGGTGTCCTCCAGGTTGTTCCAGGGATGAATGCCGCATTCGGGAAGTGCGAGCTCCTCCTCGAGTTCCACGCGGCGGATATCGCGGGTGACCTCGGCCAGTGCGCGGGTGATCCGGGCGGCGAGCTGGGTCGGAAAGCCCCCCGTCGCATGGAATGTCGAACCTCCACGCCGGGCGGCGTCCCGAATCTCGGCGAGCCCGTCGACGGGAAGGGCCGAGACGACATCCAGGCCGTCCGCCAGCAAGCGCAGCACCTTCGTGCTCGGATTCTCACCGGTTTCGTCCACGGTCGGCACGTAGACCACGCACTCGGTTTCCGTCGGTGCGGGCTGCGCCGCCGTGATCCGCCCGGCCGATCGCAGATCGGAGCGTGCGTCGATGCGGGCGGCGAGCAGGTCGGAGAGGGGCCCGGTGCCCAGCACCGCGACGGGGATGATCGGAGTGCTCATACGGTCTCCAGCCGATAGCGCGGATCCAGGTCGGACATCACCACTCCCGGTGGTGCGGAACATAATTCGGGGACCGCGCTCAGCATCGCGCGCACCGAGATGTCGGTCACCGCGGACCAGTCGGCGCTGTAGGCCTCGTCGTCCATCTCGTTGCGCATCTCGATGCGGGCCGGGGTGCCGTCGAGGGTGATCACATGGCCGCCGGAGCGGCTGCGCGGATGGTCCGGTCCCAGATGCGCATTGCCGCCACCGACGTGCCAGCATTCGGAATTCGTCATGAACAGGCGGTCGCCGAGATAGCCGCGATAGGTCATGTGGATCGCGCCGACGCTGCCGGGTTCGATCACGGTTCCGCCCGCTCGCACTCGCTCTCGCGCGGGCACCGGAGAGATGTGGCGTTCCACGCGCACCTCGTCCGGACCGGCGCCGAACAGCGCGTGCGCCACATTGCCGAGCACCGCGTCGAAGTAGAAGTGCTGCATCAGCCCGATCGCATGGTCGGTGTCCACCGCGCTCAACGGCATGCCGAAGCCGAGGCTTTCCAAACCGCCCCACATCCCGTCGGGTGCGGCCGAGAGGTCACCGACCTCCAGGAATTGCACCTCGGTGATCTCGTCCAGCAGTCCGGCCAGCCGCAGCAGCAGCTGTTCGACCATCAGACCCGGATGTAATCCCGTGCCGTGCAACGACACTCCGCCCGCCTCGCACGCCGCCTGCAACCGGCTACCCAGCGCCCGCCGGGGCAGGGCGCGATCGACGATCGGGCCGGCCAGCCGTTCGAGGACCGGGCGCAACGGCCGCGCGGGCGCCGAATCCACGGCGCGCATCCCGGCCCGCAATGCGCGCAACGCGGGTCGCAGCCGGGCGCCGAACGCATCACCGGTGACCTTCATATCCGCCACCGTGCGCAGGACCGACAGCGGACTCCGCGAGGCGGAGAGCCAGGTCGGCATCGACGGATTGTGATAACTCGCCGCGGAGACGACGTTCTTGCCGGATTCCAGCAGATCGACGACGTCCGCGTCGGCGCCCTGGATCAGCGCGGGTGTGGTCGGGGTATGGACGACGCAATCGGCGTCCAGGGCCAGGATTTCGTCCTTCGAGGTCGTCGCCGCGACCCCCACCGGCGCCAGCCCGGCCAGTTCGCCGATATCCCGGCCGTGCTTGTGCGGACTGAACACCTTGACCCCGACCACCTCGAAGTCCGGCGATTCGAGCGCGGTCCGCAGCGCTCGCCCACCCATGTCCCCGGGCCCCCAGATCACGAGCCGATACGGACGCTCCACAACCGCCTCCTTGCCGTAGGTGATCTGTTTAACACAGTGAGACAGTTCTCGCATCACTCTCTTACGAGTCGCGTAGCCGCCGGTCATACGTCGTTCGCTGCCGGTGAACAGGGGGTTGGAACAACTCGGCACACCATGTAGTTGAGTAGGTAGCGCTCAACCCTGGAGGCGAAGAAACACAGGATCCGGGGCATGCTTTGGAAGGGGCTGAATCTGTGAGTACTCCACAGCGTCTGCCGGTGCTGTTTCTGACCGATCCGGTCGTGTTGCCGGGCATGGTCGTCCCCATCGAGCTCGACGAATCGGCACAGGCCGCCATCGACGCCGCACGGGCCGCGAAGTCGGATTCCGTGTTGCTCGCACCGCGTCTGGACGAGGGCTATGCCGCCTACGGTGTGATCGCGACCATCGAACAGGTCGGCCGCATGCGCGGCGGCGCCGCTGCCGCGGTGTTGAAGGCCGAGCAGCGGGCGAAGATCGGACACGGCGTCACCGGTCCGGGCGCCGCGCTGTGGGTGGAGGCCGAACCGGTCGACACACCCGCACCCGACGCGCACACGAAGGAGCTGGCCGCCGAATACAAGCAGCTGGTCGTCTCGGTCCTGCAGCGTCGCGAGGCCTGGCAGGTCATCGATGTGGTCAACCGGCTGACCGACCCGTCGGCCCTGGCCGATACCGCCGGCTACGCGCCGTACCTGACCGATGAGCAGAAGCGTGAACTGCTCGACACTCCCGATGTCGCCGAGCGCCTGACCCGGTTGATCGGGTGGACCAAGGACCACATCGCCGAGGTCGAGGTCACCGAGAAGATCAGTGAGGATGTGCGCGAGGGCGTCGAGAAGTCGCAGCGGGAATTCCTGCTGCGCCAGCAGCTCAACGCGATCCGCAAGGAACTGGGCGAAGGCGAGCCCGACGGCGCGGACGACTACCGCACCCGGGTGGAGACCGCCGAGCTGCCGGACAACGTGCGCGAGGCCGCGCTCCGCGAGGTCGACCGCCTCGAGCGCAGCAGCGATCAGAGTCCGGAATCGGGCTGGATCCGCACCTGGCTGGATACCGTCCTGGATCTGCCGTGGTCGGTGAAAACCACCGACAGCACCGATGTTTCGGCTGCTCGCGCGGTGCTGGACGCCGATCACCACGGGCTGGAAGAGGTCAAGGACCGCATGGTCGAATACCTGGCCGTGCGCGCCCGCCGGGCCGCGCGTGGCCTGGAGGTCGTCGGCGGTCGTGGCTCCGGCGCCGTGATGGTGCTGGCCGGCCCTCCCGGTGTCGGTAAGACCTCGCTCGGCGAGAGCGTGGCGCGGGCCCTGGGCCGCAAGTTCGTGCGCGTCGCCCTGGGCGGTGTGCGCGACGAGGCCGAGATCCGCGGTCACCGGCGGACCTACGTCGGTGCCCTGCCCGGCCGGATCGTGCGTGCCATCAAGGAGGCGGGTTCGATGAATCCCGTTGTCCTGCTGGACGAGATCGACAAGGTCGGCTCGGACTTCCGGGGTGATCCGGCGGCCGCGCTGCTCGAGGTGCTGGATCCGGCGCAGAACCACACCTTCCGCGACCACTATCTGGATCTGGACCTGGATCTGTCCGATGTGCTGTTCATCGCGACCGCGAATGTCATGGAGACCATTCCCGGCCCGCTGCTGGACCGCATGGAACTGATCACCGTCGACGGGTACACCGAGGACGACAAGGTGGCCATCGCCCGCGACTTCCTGGTGCCCCGGCAGCTGGAACGGAATGCGCTGACCGCCGAGGAGGTGTCGTTCACCGACGAGGCGCTGCGGGAGATCGCGGCCAACTACACCCGGGAAGCCGGTGTGCGTCAGCTGGAGCGGCTGCTCGCGAAGGCGTTGCGCAAGGCGGCGACTCGGCTGTCGCAGGACGAGTTCGGTGCGGAGACGGTTGCGGCGGACGGCGATTCGGACGCCACGGTGATCGACCTGGGCTACGAGCCTGGGCTCGGTTACGGTGAAAAGCACGGTGCGGCAGCAGGTTCCGAGCCACTGGTGATCGGTCTGGGCGATCTGAAGGACTACCTGGGCCGTCCGCGCTTCACCCCCGATTCGGTGGAACGCACCTCGGTCCCCGGTGTGGCGACCGGCCTGGCCGTCACGGGTGCCGGTGGCGATGTCCTCTACATCGAGGCCAATGCCGCCGAGGGCGAACGCTCACTGACCCTGACCGGCCAGCTGGGTGACGTCATGAAGGAATCCGCGCAGATCGCACTGACCTATGTGCGCTCGCACCTGGAAGAGATCGGCATCCAACCGAAGGTGCTGGATCGCAATATCCACATCCACTTCCCGGCAGGTGCGGTGCCCAAGGACGGTCCGTCCGCGGGCGTCACCATGGTTACCGCCCTGGTGTCGCTGGCCCTGGGTCGGCAGGTCCGTGCGGACGTCGGCATGACCGGCGAGGTCACGCTGAACGGCCGGGTCCTGCCGATCGGCGGCGTGAAGCAGAAGCTGCTGGCCGCCCAGCGTGCCGGTTTGAAGACGGTCTTCATCCCGGCCCGCAACGAGCCGGACCTGGACGAGGTCCCCGCCGAGGTGCTCGCCGCACTGGATGTCCGCCCCGTCGCCGACGTGGCCGACATCCTGGCCTACGCCATCGAACCGGTCGCCGAACCGGCTTACGAGGCATTCGCGGCCAGCGCCTGATCCGCAACGATCGGCCGTCACGAGTCGAGAGGCCGTTCACCTTTCCGGGTGAACGGCCTCTCGCCGTGTTCCGGGCCGCATCCGGCCGTGCCGGTCAGCGGCGCGGGCGGCGCAGCAACCAAGCCCAGAGGGAGCGGCGAGGCGGTTTCGGGTAGCGGGCGCGGATCGAGCCGGAGGTGATCGATCCGTCGATGCGCAGGGTCGGACAGCCGGGCAGCGGTGGTTCGGTCACCCGGTTCTTCGCGCTCCCGCTGACGAAGGACACCCGGTCCAGATCCACCTGCCAGCCGTGCGGCACCGTCAATCGCAGGCTGCCGGAGGCGATTCCGACGTGCACGTCCACGACGGCGTGTGGGCAGATCGCCTCGGTGAAGTCCAGGCGCACCGAACCGGAGGCGGCGGAGACGGTGATCTCGGCGGGCACGATCCACCGACCGTCCTTGCGCAGCGAACCACTGACGGTGCTCAGCACCAGGGGTTCGCGCGCGGCCGCCACCGGCAGATCGGCGGTGACTGCGGCGAGCTCCTCGCGGGTGTCCGCCGCGTAGGCGACGGCCAGGCGCCGGTCGAGCTCGGCGAGATCGAGGGAGCCGTCGTTCAGAGCCAGTCGCAGCAGCCGCTCCACCTGGGCGCGTTCGTGGTCGGTGATGCGTACCGTGGGGGCCGGCCGGCCACGGGCGATGTCCGGGCGGCGGTCCGGGGATTCGGTCATCGGCACATCCTCATGGTCGTGATGCCGAAATCCTACGTGCGGTGCGCGCCCGGCATATCGGTCGGCGCAGCACCCACGTGTGCTGCCGTGCCGGGTGTCCGTGCTCGCCGACCGCGGTGCTGTGCAGCGGCGTAAGGGTTCCCCGCCGGTGCGCTCGCGGTGATCCCCGCCTACGGCTCACGTGATCCGTTGGTGGGCAGAGCTCGCTCGACCACGCGCACCGTGCCCTGCGCGACGGCACATATCGTGCTGGAACCATCGCTGTCGCAATAGATCTCGCAGCGGGTGACGGCTTGGCGGCGGGTGGCGTCGGTGACCGTCGCGTGCGCGCGAAGCCGCCCGCCCCGCGCGGGGCGCAGGTAGGTGACGGTGAAGCCGCCGGTCAGTACGTTCGGGCCCAGCGCGGATCCGGCGGCGAAGGTGAGCGCGTTGTCGGCCAGATAGGCCATCACCCCGCCGTGCACGAAACCGAACTGCTGAGCGTGCTCGGGACCCACGTCGATCACCAAAGTGGCCGCACCGCCCTCGAACTCGGTGATCTCGGTGCCGACGTGCTGCGCGAACGGCTGCGCGGCCAATACCGCGCGGGCCTGCTCTACGGTGAGCTTGTCGGTCGATACACCAGCCGGTCGCGGTGGTGACGCGGTAACCTCGTCCATCTGCACTGTCCTCTGCTGTCGGAGTTGTCAGTTGTTACGCAACGACTTCCACGCCGCCGCGGCCAATTCCGTGGCGACATCGGTCGGCGCGGTGCGGATGCTGCCGCTCACCCACTGCCGCGAGTACTCCTGCGCCGGGCCCAGCCACAGCGCGTACAGCAGGTCGAATTCCAGGTCTCGAACCGTGCCGTAGCGGGCGTGGGTGCGCCACCAGCGCGCGACGGAGGTGAGGAATTCCCGATTGCTGTCGCTGTCGCGTACTCCGGGTGGCCGCGGTGACATGAGAATTGTTGCGCGGTACTGGTTTTCGGTGACCCAGCGCAGATGCTCGGTGACTCCGGCGGTGACTCCGCTCTCGGCGTCGGTGCTGTCGGCGATGCTCGCCCAGAAAGTGCGCTGGTAGTCGGCCAGCGCATTGGCCCATACCTGCCGGTACAGATCGGCCTTGTCCGGGAAGTGGTGGTACAGCGCGCCGACGCTCGCTCCCGCGTCGGCCCTGATCCGGCTCAGCGTCGCGTCGAGCGTCCCGTGCTCGGCGAACTGCCGCTCGGCCGCCAGCAGCAACCGATCTCGAATCTTCATAACCAGAATTTAGTTCTGTTTCGGCGTCGGCGCAAGGCACTACCTGCGAAGTCCCTCCGGCTGTCGGTGCCGTGCGGTAAGAACGGTCTCGTGGCCAGGTGGCTGTTGCACGTCGACCTCGACCAATTCCAGGCGGCGGTGGAGTTCCGCCGCCATCCCGAGCTGCGCGGGCAGCCGGTGATCGTCGGCGGCAACGGTGATCCGAACGAACCGCGCAAGGTGGTCACCTGCGCGTCGTATCCGGCGCGGACCTTCGGCGTGCGGGCCGGAATGCCGCTGCGCACCGCCGTCCGCAAGTGTCCGGACGGAGTGTTCCTGCCCTTGGACATGACCACCTACGAGGAGGCCTCCGACGAGGTCATGGAGGTGCTGCGGAGTTTTCCGGTGCGGGTCGAAGTGCTGGGCTGGGACGAGGCCTTCCTCGCCGCCGACACCGACGATCCCGAACAGCTCGCTCGCGAAATCCGCAGTGCGATAGCGACATTGAACCTCACCTGTTCGATTGGTATCGGCGACAACAAATTGCGCGCGAAACTGGCGACCGGATTCGCGAAGAGCGTCGGCAAAGGCACGGACGCCACGGGTGCGAACAGCACGGCCTCGAAGGGCGTGATCCCAGCTTCGGAAGAAGCGGTGGGACAGGAGAATTCGCACAGCGAGGCAGCGGGGGCACCTCCGGCCGCCGACCTCGGTGCGGGCATCTTCCGGCTCACCGCCGAGAACTGGAACGAACTCATGGCGCACCGGCCGACCAGCGCGCTGTGGGGTATCGGCAATCGCATCGCGCAGCGAATGTCGGCCCTCGGTATCGACACCGTCGCCCAGCTCGCGGCCGCCGACCGGAATGTCCTGGCCGCCGAATTCGGCTCCACCACCGGGCCCTACCTCTGGGTTCTCGGCCACGGCGCCGGTGACACCGATGTGGTGACCGAGCCGCGTATCCCGGTGGGCCGCAGTAGATCCGAAACCTTCCCACACGATCTGACCGATCGCGAGGAAATTCGTGCGCAGGTAGCGCGGCTGGCCCGCGAGGTCGCCGAGGAGATGGCGGCGGCCGGCCGGATCGGCACGCGGGTGGGAGTCACCGTGCGTACCAACACCTTCTATACGCGCACCAAGCAGAAGAAGTTGCCCGAACCGACGATCGACGCGGAGGCGATCACCACGGTCGCACTCGAGATCATCGACCGTTTCGAACTCGATCGGCCGGTCCGGCTGCTCGGGGTGCGACTCGAGCTCGTCCCGCAATAGCCAGGTCCCCGCGTTTCCGTGCCGGGATGCCGGATATGCCTCGGTGGTGGCGGCGTCGCGCGCAGTGCGGCCGTTTGTCATGCTGGGCCCGCAGACTCGACCGAAAGGCAGCCATGAGCGAGTACGAGACGATCACCTTCGAGCGGACCGGCCCCGTCGCCCGGATCACCCTGAACCGGCCGAAGGCCGCCAACGGTATCGACCACGTCCTCGGCCGGGAACTGGCCGATATCGCGGGACAGTGCGTGGACGATCCGGCGCTGAAGGTCGTCGTGCTGACCGGTGCGGGCAGGTTCTTCTCCGCCGGTGGCGACCTCAAGGCGATGGCTGCCCAGGGCGGCGGCGCCGGCCACTACGTCAAGGGACTGGCCGACGACCTGCACGAGGCCCTCTCGTCGTTCGCCCGGATGGACGCCCTGCTCGTCGTGGCGGTCAACGGTGTGGCCGCGGGCGCCGGCTTCAGCTTGGCGATGGCCGGTGATCTGGTCCTCGCGGGCGAATCGGCGGCATTCACCATGGCCTACACCCGGGCCGGACTGAGTCCGGACGGCGGTGCCTCCTACTATCTGCCCCGCTTGATCGGCCTGCGCCGCACGCAGGAGCTCATGTTCACCAACCGCACCCTGACCGCGGCCGAGGCGCTGGACTGGAATCTCGTGCATCGCGTGGTGCCGGATGCCGAACTCGCGTCCGCCGTGGACGAAGTGGTCGCGGAATTCGCGGCCGGGCCCCGGCATTCGAATGCCAGCGTCAAGAAGCTGCTGCTGGTGAGCTCCTCGCACACGCTCGAGGAGCAGACCGCACGCGAGGCGGCGTTCATCTCGGCCTGTGCCGATTCGCCCGACGGCACCGAGGGCATCGCGGCATTCCTCGGCAAGCGCGCCCCCGCCTTCGAGTGAGGGCCTGACCGTCGCCGCGAGCGAGCCCGGTCGTGGGCCACTAGGGTGGGGTGCCATGTTCTCCGCGCCCGGCTTCGCACGCGGGTGGGTCCCGGCGCGGTCGCCTCGTCGGCCGGGCGACGGGCACGAAGACCGTGGCGACGGACCCCCGGATCGCAACGATCGCGGGAGTGCTCCTCTCGGCGCCGTTGCGCAGGTCGCCTCGTCCGGCACCCGATACCGGCCGAGGGAGGTTGCCCCGGTCGGCTCGCCCGCCGTGGACCACGCTGGATCGGCGCCCGCGCTGCGCGTCGTTTCCACCGGTCTGCGCACGGTTATCCGTCGTCCCGTTCTGCTGGTGGCGGTGCTGCTGATCCTCGCGCAGCTCGGGTTGCGCGGCTGGGTGGCCGGGCGCGGCTATTTCTACTGGGACGACCTCATTCTGGTGGGCCGCGCCGATCGCTATCCGCTCTGGTCCGCCGATCTGCTGCTCTACGACCACGACGGCCATTTCATGCCCCTGGCCTTCGCGACCGCGTGGGTGATGACCCGCATCGCGCCGCTGCAGTGGGCCGGGCCGGTGGTGACCATGGTGCTGCTGCAGCTCGCGGCCTCGGTCGCGGTGCTGCGCATGTTGCTGGTGCTTCTTCCACGGCGAGCCGGAGCCCTGCGCTGGGCCGTGCTGATTCCGTTGATCGGCTATCTGTTCAGCCCGCTGACCCTTCCGGCATTCGCCTGGTGGGCGGCCTCGCTCAACGCGCTGCCGCTGCAGTTCGCGCTGGCCTGGGTGATCGCGGATGCGGTGCTGCTGGTGCGCACGGGACGCGGACGCTATGCGATCTCCGGTCTGCTGGTGCTGGTCGTGGGACTGTTGTTCTTCGAGAAGGCAGTGGTGGTGCCGTTCGTCGCCTTCGCCGTCGCGGTGCTGGAGCGCTATATCGTCGGCGCCCGCACCGTCGGTGCCGCGCATACCGATGAGGCAGAGCCGACGGGTGATCATGCCGGCCCGAGTGCCTGGGCGGCGGTTCGCGACGTGACGCGCGCCGGAGCGGCGCTGTGGGCCGGTTCGGCGTTGATTCTCGCGGGCTGGGCCGCGGCCTATCTCACCGTCGCCGACCACATCGCGGTGGACACCAGCCTGGCCGGGGCACGGCGACTGCTCCACAGCGCCATCTCCCTGGGGATCGTCCCGACCCTGCTCGGCGGGCCGTGGGTGTGGGCGCGCTGGCTGCCGTCGACACCGTGGGCCACGCCCCCGGGGTGGACCGTCGTGCTCGCCTGGCTGATCCTCGCCGCGGTGGTGCTGGTGACGCTGCGACTGCGCCGCCGAGTGCTGCCGGTGTGGGTCCTGGTCGCGGGATACGTTCTGGTCGTTCAGCTTCCGATCGTGCTGATCCGCGGCGGGCCGAACACCGCCGCCGAACTCATGCAGTCGCTGCGCTATCTGGCCGATGTCGCCGTGGTGCTGGCGGCGGCGATCGCGCTGCTGCTTGCCGCCCGTCCCCGCCGTCCCCGCTCGGAGAGTCGCGTGGCCGGATCGCGGTTCGCGGCGATCGGGCTGACCGCGGCGTTCGTGGTCAGCAGCGTGTGCACGACCGCATCGTTCGCCCGGTCGTGGGAGATCTCGCCGACGCGCACCTACCTCACGAATGCCCGTGCCGCACTGGCGGATCGCCACGGCGCCCCGCTGCTGGAGCAGGAGGTGCCGTGGGGGGTGCTGACGCCGATGACCTATCCGCAGAACCTCATCGCGCAGGTGCTCGGGCCGATCGCCGGCCCCGGGGCGTTCGGTGTCGCCACGCCGCAGCTGCGGATGCTCACCGACGACGGGACGCTGGTGGACGCGTCGGTGTGGTGGAACCGCCGGATTCTGGCGGGCCCCGAACCCGGCTGCGGATATCGCGTCGACGGCGCCGAACCGGTGGCCCTGTGGCTCGACGGGCCGATGCTGGACCACGGCTGGACCGCGCAGATCAACTATTTCGCCAACCGCGACGGCCGGATCACCGTGGCGCTCGAGCACGGCGACGTCGTGGTGGCGCCGGTGCAAGCAGGCGTGCACACCGTCTTCGTCCATCTCGTCGGTGGCGGTGAGATCGTGCGAATCGGCTCGCGCACACCGGGTTTGGACGTGTGTATCGGGGTGGGACCGGTGGGCGTGGCGGCATTCGGCCGCTGACTGCCATAGCCGTGGGGCATCGCTCCCCCTATGCTCGGACACATGCAGTTCCAGGCGATGGTTGCGCACGAGACCGACGACGGCGTGGTACTGGCCCGCGAGGAGGTGGGCGAGGATTTCCTCGGGCCGGGCACGGTGACGATCAAGGTGCACTATTCGAGTGCGAACTTCAAGGACGGGCTGGCCATCACCCCGCGCGGCGGTGTGGTGCGCAATTACCCGATCATTCCCGGTATCGACCTGACCGGCGAGGTGGTCGCCTCCGAGGACGCCGCCTTCACGGTGGGTGATCTCGTGATCGCGCACGGGTACGAGATCGGCGTCGCGCACAACGGCGGCTTCGCCGAATACGCGCGCGTGCCCGCCGAATGGGTGGTCAAGCTGGAGGGGCTGAGCCCGCGTGAGGCAGCGGCCCTCGGCACCGCGGGATTCACCGCGGCCATGAGTGTGCAGGCACTGCTCGATCGCGGCCTGAATCCCGGTGACGGGCCGGTGCTGGTGACCGGCGCGACCGGCGGCGTCGGCAGTGTCGCGGTGGACATCCTGTCCGGCCTCGGCTACGAGGTCACCGCCTCCACCGGGAAGACCGATGCCGGCGAGTTGCTGTCCACCCTCGGCGCGGCCGCGGTGATCGGCCGTCTGCCCGAGGATCCGGATGCCAAGCCTCGTCCGCTGGGTAAGGCGCAGTGGGCCGGCGCGGTCGACAGCGTCGGCGGAAAATCGCTGGCCCACATCCTCAGCACCGTCCGCTACGGGGGGTCGGTGGCGGTCAGCGGGCTCACCGGTGGGACCGAACTTCCCACCACCGTCATGCCGTTCATCCTGCGCGGGGTCAGTCTCCTCGGCATCGATTCGGTGAACTTCCCGATCGAGCAGCGGCGCGCGCTGTGGGCCCGGCTCGGCAAGGACCTGAAGCCCCGGCATCTGTCGACGCTGGAGCATGTGGCGCCGATCACCGAGGCGGAAGCGGTACTGCACGCCATTCGCAGCGGTCACCACTCCGGGCGCACCGTCCTCGCAGTGGCCGGCGAATTCTGATCGAGCGGGCGGGCGTCCGGATCGGACGTTCGCCGCTCGCTCACCCCAATTTTGTACTGATCTATCCAAAATGTGCTAGCGTGAGCTCATGGCACGACCCAAGCAGTTCGACGAGCCGGGCGCGGTGGAAGCGGCCATGCGAGCCTTCTGGAGCGCCGGTTACGAGGGCACGTCCACCCAAGACCTCTGCGCGGCCACCGGTTTGGGCCGCTCGAGTATCTACAACACCTTCACCAGTAAGCACGATCTGTTCGAGCGGGCGCTGCGGCGGTACATGGAGACCAAGAATGCGGACACGTTCGCCTTGCTCGACGGTTCCGGTTCGGTGCGCGACAAGATCGAGGCGCTGCTGTGGCGGGTGGTGGATGCACCCGACGACGATCCGCTGGGATGTCTGGTCGTGAATACGACAGTGGAGATGGGCCCCCGTGACCCGGAGGTCGCCACGATGCTGCGCGCCGACCTCGACCGTCGGATGTCCGCCCTGGTCGGCGTGATTCGTGCCGGACAGGCGTCGGGTGAGATCGACGGGCGCGCCGATCCGTCCGATCTGGCCCAATTCGTCGTCGCGACCATCGGCGGTATGCGAGTCGCGGCGCGCGGCGGCGCCTCCCGGGACACGTTGGCCGGTATCGCCGAAGTCGCCCTGCGCTGTCTCTGATCGACCCACCGGCCCGGCCGTCATTCGCGTTCGCGCACACCTTCGTTTTGAACTGAATGATCCAAAATAGGAAGGAAACGGAATGCCCTCGGCGGTATACATAGTCGGCCTGGCGATCTTCGCGCAGGGCACGTCGGAGATGATGCTGTCCGGCCTGCTCACGGGAATGGCCGCCGATCTCGGCGTGACCGTTCCGCAGGCCGGACTGCTGATCTCGGCCTTCGCCGTCGGCATGCTGGTGGGCGCGCCGATTCTGGCCGTCGTCACGGCGCGCTGGTTGCGGCGAACCGCTCTGCTCGCGTTTCTCGCCGTCTTCGTCGCCACCCACGTCGTCGCGGCGCTGACCTCCGACTACGGCGTGCTTGTCGGCACGCGCGTCGTCGGCGCCTTCGTCTACGCGGGTTTCTGGTCGGTGGCCTCGGCAACGGCGGTCGGGATGGTGCCGCCGACGGCTCGTGGGCGTGCGATGAGCGTCGTCGCGGGCGGGCTCACCATCGCGACCATTCTCGGCTTACCCGCGGGCACCTTCATCGGTCAGCATCTGGGCTGGCGGGCGGCGTTCTGGACCGTGGCGGCCGGATGTGCGCTGGTGATGGTCGCGGTGGCGATCGCGGTGCCCGGACAACGCGCCGAGCAGGCACCGCCGATGCGAAAAGAATTGCGCGCCTTGACAACCCGACCGGTGGCACTGCTGTACGGCACCACCGTGACGGCCACCGCCGCGCTGCTGGTCACCTTCGGCTACCTCGGCGCGCTGCTCACCGAGACGACCGGGATCGGCGAGAACTGGGTACCGGTGGTGCTGGGGATCTACGGGCTCGGCTCCTTCGCCGGCATCGCGATCGGCGGACGCACCGCGGATGCCCATCCACTCCGCAGCCTCACCGTCGGCATCTCGGGCCTGGTCCTGGCCTCCGCGGTGCTGGCGCTCACCGCGCACTACTGGCCGGCGGTCGCCGTGGCGTCGTTCCTGCTGGGCGCCTTCGGTTTCGGAACCAATCCGGTGTTGAACAGCCGGGTCTTCACCCTGGCCCCGGCCGCCGGAACACTCGGCGCGGCCGGCAATGTGATGGCGTTCAACGTCGGCATCACACTCGGCCCGTGGCTGGGCGGACTCGTCATCGGCGCCGGCGCGGACTACTCGGCGGTGGCCTGGATCGGCGCGGGGCTGGGCGTGCTCGCGCTGGGCCTGGTCGGGCTGAGCCGGACCGCGGGCGGAGGTACGAACCGCACCTCCGCGCTGATCCCTTATGCCGCAGCAACTTCCGTATCGTCGGCGAACTGGGTGCGGTAGAGCTCTGCGTATCTTCCCTCTTCGGCGAGCAGTTGCGCATGACTGCCCCGCTCGACGATCCGGCCGTCCTCGATCACCAGGATCTCGTCCGCATTCCGGATGGTCGACAGCCGGTGCGCGATGACCAGGGCGGTCCGCCCTTCCAGCGCCTCGGTCAGGGCCTCCTGCACCGCGGCCTCGGAGGTGGAATCCAGGGAGGCGGTGGCCTCGTCGAGGATGACGACCCGCGGCTGTTTGAGCAGCAGCCGGGCGATGGTCAACCGCTGGCGTTCGCCGCCGGACAACCGGTATCCGCGTTCGCCGACCACGGTGTCCAAACCGTCGGGCAGCGCGTCGATCACCGTGCGCAACCGTGCCCGCTCCAGTGCATCCCACAACTCCGCCTCGCTCGCCTCGGGCCGGGCGAGCAACAGATTGGCGCGAATGCTGTCGTGGAACAGGTGGCCGTCCTGGGTGACGAGTCCGACCGTGTCCTGAATCGAGCGCGTGCTCAGCTCCCGCACGTCGACACCGTTGAGCTTCACCGCGCCGTCGTCGACGTCGTAGAGCCGCGAAACCAGTTGCGCGATGGTCGATTTGCCCGCACCCGAGGATCCGACCAGGGCGATCATCCGCCCCGGCTCGGCCTGCAGCGAAATATCGTGCAGCACCTCGCTGCCGCCGCGATGGTCGAGCGTCGAGACATCCTCCAGCGACGCCAGCGAGACCTTGTCGGCCGACGGATAACCGAAACGCACGCGGTCGAATTCGACCGACACCGGTCCCGCCGGAACCGCCACCGCATTCGGCGCATCCTGGATCAGCGGCTTCAGGTCGAGAATCTCGAAGACCCGCTCGAAGCTCACCAGCGCCGACATGATGTCCACCCGAGCGCTGGCCAGCGCCGTCAGCGGGGTGTAGAGCCGGGTCAGCAGCAGCGAGAGCGCGACCACCGCACCGGCATCGAGTTGTCCGCGCAGGGCGTACCAGCCGCCGAGGCCGTAGACCAATGCCACGGCGAGCGCGGATACCAGCGTCAACGCGGTGACGAACACCGTCTGCAGCATCGCCGTCCGCACGCCGATATCGCGTACCCGCCCGGCGCGCACCGCGAATTCCGCGGACTCCTGATCCGGGCGTCCGAACAGTTTCACCAGCGTGGCGCCGGGAGCCGAGAACCGCTCGGTCATCTGGGTGCTCATCGAGGCGTTGAGCTGGGCGGCTTCGCGCTGGATGCTCGCGATCCGGGTGCCCATCTTGCGGGCGGGAAACATGAACAGCGGCAACAGGATCAGTGCCAGCAGGGTGATCTGCCAGGACAGCCGCACCATCACCACCACGGTCAACAGCAGCGTCACGATGTTGGTGACCACGCCGGACAGGGTCGTGCTGAACGCGCGCTGGGCGCCGATCACGTCGTTGTTGAGCCGGCTGACCAGCGCCCCGGTGCGGGTGCGGGTGAAGAAGGCGACGGGCATCTTCTGCACGTGGTCGAACACCGCGGTGCGCAGATCGAGAATCAACCCCTCCCCGATCCGCGCGGACAGCCACCTGATCACGATGCCCAGGCCCGCGTCCAGCACGGCCACCAGTGCGATCACCGCGGCGAGGGTGAGGACCGAGCGCGGCGCGGCATGGCCCACGATGTCGTTGACCACTTGCCCGGCCAGCACCGGGTTGGCCACCGTGAGCAACGCCGACGCGATGCTGAAGACCAGGAAGCCGATGAGCTGAGCCCGATGCGGGCGCGCGAATCGCAGAATGCGCGCGGCCGTCTCCCGGCGCAGACCACGCCGCTGCTGAGGTGCGTGCGCCTGCCGGTACAGCTGACTCCACGCGACCGATTCGATGCTCATCCGCATCTCCTTCCGCTGCCGGGTTCATTGAACTCCGGGCCACCGACATTAAGACCTCAACAAAGGTTGAGAGCAAGTAGTCCCGGTTCGCCACGGGCGAAACGCGCCGGGCGACGGGCGCTGCGGCGCTGCGCTCGGCCGCGGTCCGTCCGCCTCCTAAGGTCGACATCATGTCGTCGAACCACAGCATGCGAGCGATTCAGTACGAGCGAGTGGGTGGACCCGAGGTGCTGACGCAGGTGGAGGTGCCGATTCCGGACCCCGCCGGAGAGCAGGTGCGGGTGGCGATCCGGGCCGCCGGCGTCAATCCGGCCGATTGGAAGATGCGCGCCGGCCTGATGCCCGGTCCGCCCGGATTCCCGCGCCGCGCCGGATTCGAGATCGCGGGCGTGGTCGACGCCGCCGGCCCCGACGCCCGGTTCCGGCCGGGTGACGAGGTGCTGGGCTGGGCACAGGGTGGCGGCTACGCGGAGTACGCGCTGGGCACCCAGCTCGTCGCCAAACCGGCGGAGTTGTCCTTCCCCGAGGCCGCGGCGATCCCGGTCGCCGCCAATACGGCCGGTACCGGACTGGACGAACTGGCCGTGAAGTCGGGCGAGACGGTGGTGGTGAACGGCGCCTCGGGCGCGGTCGGCGCGTTCGTGGTGCAGCTGGCCCGGGCGCGCGGGGCCACGGTCGTCGGCACCGCCTCGGCCGCCAATCAGGAGGTCGTGCGCACGCTGGGTGCGGTGCCGACCACCTACGGTCCCGGCGTCGCCGACCGCGTGCGCGAGCTGGCACCGCACGGGGTCGACGCGGTCTACGACTGTGCCGGTCACGGATTCCTGGACGCCGCAATCGAATTGCGGGGCGGAACCGATCGGATCATCACCATCGCCGACGGCGCCGCCGCCGACAAGGGCGTCACCTTCTTCGCCCGCACCGGCGGCCCCGCCCTCGATATCGTGGCCCGCGTCGCGCAGCTCGTCGCCGCGGGGGAATTCCGCCTGCCCGGCGCCGCACGAACGTACCCCTTGTCCGAGGCCGCCGCCGCCCAGCGCGACAGCGAAACCGGGCACGGACTCGGCAAAATCGTCCTGCTCCCGTAGCCGCTCCGGAGAACTTCGCGTTCTACGCTGGCGATATGACCGACTCCTGGGTGCGGGCCTTGCGGGACCGGATCGACGGCGAGGTCGACGACGATGCCCGACGCCGCGCGGAGTATTCCTCGGACGCCTCGAACTACCGCGTCCTCCCGGCGGCGGTGATCTACCCGCGCGGGGACGAGGATGTGGCCACGGCCGTGCGGTTCGCCCGCGAGGAAGGCAGGCCGATCACCGCGCGCGGTGGCGGAACCTCCGTGGCGGGCAATGCGATCGGGCCCGGACTGGTCCTCGACTTCAGCCGGTACATGAACGCCGTACTGTCGATCGACGCCGACCGTCGCTGCGCCCGGGTGCAGCCGGGGGTCGTGCTGTCCGGCCTGCAACAGGCCGCCGGGCGGCACGGCCTGCGACTGGGCCCCGACCCGTCGACGCAGAACCGCTGCACGCTCGGCGGCATGATCGGTAACAATGCCTGCGGCCCCCGCGCGGTGGCCTGGGGGCGCACCTCCGATACCGTGCGTGAGCTGCGCATTCTCGACGGCACCGGCGCCGAGCGCGGCCTGGGCACCGATCTGTCGGTGGTGGCGGGGCTGGCCGAGTTCACCCGTCGCAATCTGGCGACGCTGCGCACCGAGCTGGGCCGGTTCGACCGGCAGGCCTCGGGATACGGACTGCAGCACCTGACCCCGGAACGCGGCGCGTCGATCGCCAAGGCATTCGTCGGGTCCGAGGGCACCTGCGGCCTCGTGCTCGACGCGACCGTCGATCTGGTCCCGTTGCCCAGCGCGACCGCGGTCGCGATCCTCGGATATCCCGATATGCCCGCCGCCGCCGACGACGTGAAAGCCGTCATGGCGGGCCGGCCGATCGCGGTCGAGGGCTTGGACGCCCGCCTGGTGGATGTCGTGCGCGCGCACGGACGCCCGGTACCCGAACTACCCGCCGGCGGTGCGTGGCTGTTCGTCGAATTCGCCGGGGACACCGCGGAATCCGCCTACGAGAGTGCGGCCGCGGTCACCACCGCCTGCGCCGCACTCGACACCCGGATCGTCACCGACGAGCGAACCGCGGCCCGGCTGTGGCGGATTCGCGCCGACGGCGCCGGCCTCGCCGGGCGCACACCCGCGGGCGAACCGGCCTGGCCGGGCTGGGAGGACGCCGCGGTCCCGCCCGAGCGGCTCGGTGACTACCTTCGCGATTTCGATCGGCTGATGCGTGATCACCGGGTGGACGGCCTGCTGTACGGGCACATCGGTGACGGGTGCATCCACGTCCGGCTGGATCTCCCGATCGCCCGTGCGCCACAACGGTTCCGCGACTTCCTGTTCGACGCCACCGATCTGGTGGTGCGCTACGGCGGATCCGCCTCCGGTGAACACGGGGACGGCCGCGCCCGTTCGGAACTGCTGTCGCGCATGTACTCACCGGACGCCTTGCGTGTATTCGCCGAATTCAAAGGGCTTTTCGATCCGGACGCGATCCTGAACCCCGGCGTTCTGGTCCGCCCCGCACCGGTCGATACCGGTCTGCGTCTGCCCGGGCTGCGCCCGGTCCCGGATGCGGGCGGTTTCGCATTCACCGCCGACGGCGATATCGGCACGGCGGTACACCGCTGCGTCGGGGTCGGAAAATGCCGCGCCGACACTCGCGCGACCGGCGGTTTCATGTGCCCGTCCTACCTCGCCACCGCGGACGAGAAGGACAGCACCAGGGGCCGGTCGCGGGTGTTGCAGGAGGTGGTCCGAGGCGCGCTCGACTGGCGCGACGAGGCGGTCGCGCAGTCGCTGGACCTGTGCCTGTCGTGCCGGGCCTGCTCCTCCGACTGTCCGGCCGGTGTCGATATGGCGACCTACAAATCCGAGACGCTGTATCGCGCGTACCGGGGACGGCCGCGCCCGATCGACCACTATGTGCTCGGCCGGTTGCCGCAGTGGCTGGCAGTGGGCACCAGGATGCCCCGAACCGTGAACGCGCTCACCGGCATTCCATGGTTGCGGCGGGCGGGTATGCGCGTGGCCGGAATGGATCCGCGGCGTCCCGCGCCGCGACTGGCGCCGCGCTCGTTCCGCAGCCGGTGGGCGGACCGCGGAAGCGACCGGCATCCGGACGGCCCGGTGGCGATGCTGTGGATCGACAGCTTCACCGATGCCTTCGCCCCGGAAATCGGCTGGGCCGCAGTGGAACTCGTGGAATCGGCCGGATACCGGGTCCGTATCCCGGAGCGCCGGGTGTGCTGTGGCCTCACCTGGATCAGCACCGGCCAGCTCGACGGGGCGCGACAGCGATTGCGAGCCGCCCTGGACGCACTCGACGACCACGTTCGACAGGGCGGCCCGGTGATCGGCCTGGAGCCCTCGTGCACGGCGGCGCTGCGAGCGGATCTCCCGCAGTTGCTACCCGACGATCCGCGCGCGGCGAGTACCGCCCGGGCCGTGCGCACCCTCGCCGAATTCCTGACGGAGCAACCGGATTGGCAGCCACCGGACCGATCGGGCGAGCCGGTGGTGCTGCAGCCGCATTGTCATCAGCATGCCGTGACAGGGTTCGACGCCGATCGGCGGCTATTGCGGCGAATGGGGGCCGAGATCACCGAAATCAGTGGATGCTGTGGACTTGCCGGGAACTTCGGAATGCAATCCGGGCATTACGAGATTTCCGTCGCGGTAGCGGAGGGCGGGTTACTCCCGGCATTACATGCGGCCGATCCGGAGACACCCTTCCTGGCGGACGGATTCTCGTGCCGCACCCAGGCCGATCACCTGGCCGGGCGCCGGGGCCGTCACCTCGCGCAATATCTGACTGATCGATGATTCAGATGGCGGGAGGTCGCGCCGGTGATTCACCGCGCACGCCCGCCGCGCCGAGTGGCGGCGGGCGAGGGCGGTGCCGGGATCAGCTACCGAACGGCAGGGTGCCCGGAGGGATCTGGTAGCCCGAGCTACCGGCGGATACTCCGCCCCACGCGCTGAGCAGCCAATTCAGAATGTTGGTAAGCATGGATACCTCCGTTGTGGCATTGCCGAATGATTGCTGTTGAACCATTCTTCGGCGAAATCGGCGCGCTTAATCATATCGTTACATGCTTCCCCGAATCCGTGACCCGCGCCATAGGAATACCTGGGAGTTTCCTCGAGACGCGGCTGCCCGGCGGCCGGTTCGGCCCCGACCCCGCGGGTCCCGCCCGGTCGGCCTCCGGCACGGCGCACAATGAGTCGGTGCGAGGACGAAGCAGGCCGATGATCGACTCTCCCCGATCCGGGGTGATCGCCGCCCGGCACAGTCCCTCCCGAACGACCCACGACTCCGCTCGCGCCGAGAGCGACGGGGCGGCCCGCACCGTCACCACATCGCGGCCGATAGCCCTCGCACATACTCTCGCCCCGCTGCGCCGGGGTCAGGGCGACCCGTGCCACCGCGTCACTCCCGACGGCGCCCACTGGCGAGCGTCGCGCATGGCCAGCGGCCCGGTGACCTATCGCCTCGTCCAGGCCGAATCGAATGTCGTGGCGGCACGGGCCTGGGGTCCGGGTGCGGCGGAATTTCTCGAGCACCTGCCCCGCATGCTGTGCGTCGACGAGGAGCTCGACGACTTCGCCCCCGAACATCCCCGCATCGCCGAGGCGCACCGGCGTCATCCCGGCCTGCACATGCTCCGCACCGGACTCGTCTTCGAAGCCTTGGTGCCGGCCGTGCTCGAGCAGCGGGTGCACACCGTCACCGCTCGCGGCTCGTATCGAAAGCTGATGTGGCAGTACGGCGAACCGGCGCCCGGACCCACGCCCGCGCCGATGCGGGTGCCGCCGTCGGCGCAGACTTGGCGCTACATCCCCTCCTGGGTCTATCACCGCGCCAACGTCGATCCGCAGCGTTCGCGCACGATCGTCACCGCCGCCCGGATGGCCGAGAAGCTGGAAGCCGCCGCGACGATGACGCCGCAGCGGGCCGCCGAGCGGCTGTGCACCGTGCCGGGGATCGGAGTGTGGACGGCCGCGGAGATCGCGCAGCGAGCCCTGGGCGACGCCGATGCGCTGTCGGTCGGTGATTTCCATCTGGCCGCGATCGTCGGCTGGACGCTGCTGGGCCGCCCGCTCGACGACGAGGGCATGGTCGACTACCTGGAACCGCTACGCCCGCACCGCTATCGGGCGATCCGGCTGCTCGAGATATCGGGGCAGGCGCGCAAGCCGGCGTTCGGCCCGCGGACTCCCCTGGTCGACCACAGCCGGATCTGAGCGGATCAGCGCTGCGCCGTGGCCTGTGCGGTGGTCTGGGCGCGACGCAACGCCTCGGGTACCGGAATGCGGCCGAGGAACATCTCGTCGAAAATCGGGTCGATCGCCTGCAGTGCGGCCGCGAAACCCGGTCCGCTACCCGAAGCGATCCGCGGCCCGCGCAGCACATCGAAGAACGGCGACACGTCGATGCCCCGGTCCGCCCAATACTCCCGATACAGCCGCTGATCGGCCACCACGGCCGGAATGGTCTGCCCACCGGCGGCCAGATACCGGTTGCCGGCGGGGCTGCCGAGCCAGGCCAGCACCCGCCGCACCGCATCGGGGTGGGCGGTGCGGGCATCGGCGGCGATGCCGATCGCGTTGTCGGTACTCACCCGGCCTGCGGGCCCGGCCGGAATCATCGCGATCCCCCAGCCGAAGCGAGCCTGCTGCGCGATCTGCGCCAGATTGAAACTTCCGGATTGGAACAACGCCAGCTTGCCCTGCAGGAAGGCGTTTTTCGCGAAATCACTGCCGCTGCGGGTATCCGCCGCCGGAGGGGTGAGCCCCGCCCGCACCAGCCCCACGAGATACCCGAAGGCATCCACACCCTGTGGACTGTCGAAGACGTACCGATCCTCATCCTGGAACTGCCCGCCCGCCGATCCCAGATACGGCAGCGAGAGCGACTGGAAATCGTTGGCGGCGTTGTAAGCCCAGGGCGCCGCCGCGGCGATCCGGCGCACAATCGGCTCGAAGGTATCCGGCCCGTGGGGATTCCAGGTCGCGCGTGCCAATTCCGCGGGGTCGACTCCGGCCGCGCTCAGCAGATCGCGGTTGTAGTAGAACGCCGTACCGCCGTCCACGAATTGCGGTACCGCCCAGAGCTTTCCGTTACGTGTGTACTGCTCCACCGCACCCGGATCCCACTGCCGCACCGTCTCGGGGCCCAGCATCGCGCCGATATCGGCGAGTCGGCCGGCATCGGCGTAATCGGTGTACAGATTCGTCCAGAACAGGTCGTCCACCGTTGCGCCCGCCACGTCGAGACGCAACTTCTGCTGATAGGACGCCCACGGCACCACCGTGATCCGCACCTCGACATCCGGTTCGGCGCGCTGGAATTCGTCGAGTGCGGCGCGATAGGCGGGTACGAAACTCGCATCCCAGATCCGCAGCCGGATCACCGTGCGACCCGATCCGCCCGTACTGTCGTGGCCCAGCCACAGCGCCGCGGTCACCAGCAGCACCACGCCGAGTGCGACGGCCAGCACGCTCAGCGTCGAGGTCTTCACGGCTCTCATTTCAGGCCCGTCCACGCGATGGACCGCAGCACCTGCCGCTGGAAGATCACGAAGAGCACCAGCAGCGGCACGATCGCCAGGGTCGTCGCCGCCATGACCAGCGTCCACTGCTCGTTGTAGCGGGTCTGCAGATCGGCGGTGGCCACCATGAGCACCTGCCAGCGGCCCGAGCCGGCGACCAGCGGCCACAGGAAGCTGTTCCACTGCGTCACCACGGTGATCACCGCGAGCGTCGCCAGAATGGGACGGCTCATCGGCACCACGACATGCACGATCGCGTCGAGGGTGTTCGCGCCGTCCAGCCGCGCCGCGCCCATCAACTCGCGCGGAATGGCCCGGAAATACTGGCGCAGCAGGAAGATCGCATACGGCGAGCCGAATACGAACGGCAGCACCAGTGCCCAGAACGTGTTCAGCCAACCCAGATGCGCGAACATCAGATACAGCGGAATCAAGGTGACGATCGGCGGCACCATCATCGTCGCCAGGTAGATCCAGAACAGCAGGTCGCGACCGCGGAACTCGGTGCAGCCGAACGCATATGCGGCGGCGATCGAGGTGACCAGCTGCCCGATGGTGATGAACGCGGTCATCAACGCCGTCACCAGCACCGCGCGGCCGAACCCCTGGTCGAACGCCGCGCGGAAGTTGTCCCAGGTCATCGGATCCGGCAGTGCGAGCGGAGATTCCGACGCGAACTGCCCCGGCGTCTTCACGGCCGTGAACGCGCCCAGCGCCAGCGGCGCCACCGTGCACACCGCGCCCGCCAGCAGCAGCAGGTAGGCGAGGGCCGATCGCGCACCCGCCGAACGGCGATGCCGGGCATCAGAATTCATAGCCGGTCCTGGTGCGGAAGTAGCGATGCTGGAGCACGGTGATCGCCAGCATGATCCCGAAGACCACGATCGCCATGACCGCGGCCCGTCCAGGCCGCGCGGCGTCGAACGCTTCCGAAAAGATCTGCATCGCCACCACATTCGTGCGATCGCCCGGACCGCCCTTGGTCAGGGCATACACGGTGTCGAAGGTCTGGAACGCGGTGATGGTCCCGGTTACCAGGACGAAGAACAGAGTGGGGCGCAGCAGCGGCAGTGTCAGCCAGCGAATCCGCCGCCAGCCGGTGGCCCCGTCCAGCGCCCCCGCCTCGTGGATCTCCGGAGGTATCGCCCGCAGCCCCGCGACGAAGAACAGGGCCACATAGCCGAAGTTCGACCAGATGCTCACCGCCGCAACCGAAGGCAGGGCCAGCGCCGGATCGGCTAGCCATTCGATCCGCCGGCCCAGCAGTGCGTTGAGAGCGCCGTCGGTGGGTGCGAACAGCCAGCGCCAGATCACGCCCACCGCCACCGGCGCGCACATCCAGGGCAGCGCGAACAGCACCCGGAACGCGCCACCGGCACGGCGGCGCACCAGCAGCGCGGCCACCGCGAATCCGAGGACGGTCTGCAGCGGCACCACGAGCACGGTGAGCGCGGCCGTTACCAGGAGCGAGTGGCCGAACGCGTCATCGGACAGCACCGAGCGCCAGTTGCGCAGGCCCACGAATTCCATGGGCCCGAGCAGATTCCAGCTGTGCAGGCTGAGCCAGCCCACCAGCACGATCGGCAGGATCAGGAAAATCCCGATCCCGAACAGGCTCGGCGCCAGCAGTATCCAACTCGTCACGGCACGACGAACCGCTCGTCGGTTCACAGCAGATGACGCTACCGGTCACCCGGTAGCGGCGTCGCCGCAGCGGCGCGGCGCCGGGCTCGCTCAGTCCAGCGGACCGCCGGCGACGTAGACGACCTGCCCGGAGACGAAGCCGGCTCCCTCGCTGACCAGGAACGACGCGGTATGCGCGATGTCCTCCGGCCGGCCCACGCGCTGCACCGGAATCTGCGCGGCGGCGGCCTTCTGGAAGTCCTCGAACGGCACGCCCACCCGCTCGGCGGTCGCGGCGGTCATATCCGTGACGATGAATCCCGGGGCGATGGCATTGGCCGTGACGCCGAATTTGCCGAGTTCCAGCGCGAGGGTCTTGGTGAAGCCCTGCAGGCCGGCCTTGGCCGCGGAGTAGTTGACCTGGCCGCGGTTGCCCTGTGCCGAACTGCTCGACATGTTCACGATGCGACCCCATTTGGCGTCGACCATGTACTTCTGCACCGCGCGGCTCATGAGGAACGCGCCGCGCAGGTGCACGTTCATCACCGCGTCCCAGTCGTCGACGCTCATCTTGAACAGCAGGTTGTCGCGCAGGATGCCGGCGTTGTTGACCAGGACGGTCGGCGGTCCGAGCTCGTCGGCCAGCTTCGTCACCGCGGCGGCGACGGAATCCTCGTTCGAGACATCGGCGCTCAGCGCGACGGCCCGGCCGCCGGCGTCGGTGATCGCCCGGACGGTGTCGGCGCAGTGCGCCGCGTCCAGGTCGAGTACGCCTACCTGCAGTCCGTCCTGAGCCAGCCGGGTCGCGATCGCGGCACCGATGCCTCGTGCCGCGCCGGTGACGACGGCAACGCGTTCAGCCATTGGCGGTCCTCCTGTACCTCTCGGAACATTCGCTGGGAAGGAACGGTACGCGCCGCTATTCCACCCACCGCGGCGGCAGCCGCTATTCCACCCACAGCGACCAGATGCTGCTGCGCCCCTGCCCCTCGCAGACCAGCGCGTGCCCGTCCGGGGTGCGGGCCGTCTTGTCCAGATTGGGATCGCATTTCGCCCCGCCCTCGTACACGGCGGTCGACACCGAATACGGCCCGGTCCAGCGGTAGCCGCTGCTGCCGTGCAGGCAGAGCAGCGTGCTGCCGTCGGTCGCGGACCCGATCAATCCGGCCTGCGCCTGCGTGCACACCTCGCCCTTGGCCGCCGAGACGGGCCCGGCGGGAGCGGTCGTGGTCGTGGCCGGCGCGGTCGGCGGCGGTGTCCCCACCGTCGTCGGTACCGCGGTCCGGGTCGCGGCGGTGTTCGAGGTGACGGTCTCGGTGCTGAGGGCGGCCGGAACCGCGCCCAGCGTGGTGTGCGGCAGGGTGACACCCGAAAGCACCAGCGCCGCAGCGAGAATCAGCACCTCGGCCAGTCCCAGGAGCAGGGCCGACATCGCCATCACCCGTCCGCGCGGATGGCTGAAGGCGATCAGGCCGAATACGATGGCCACCGGGAACAATCCGAGCAGCGCGGCCACCAGCGCGACGATCGCGTACGGATTGACGATCGGCGGCACCTCCACCCGCAGCCGTCCGGTGCGGCGGCGGTTGGGTGCGCCGTCCCATCGGTCCTCCTCGGCGTCAGGCGCCGGCCGCCGCCGGTTCGGCGTGGTTTCCCACCGTTCGTCGGGCGGTTCGGCGACCCGGGGATTGGCGGCCCGGCGCGACGGCGGCGGTTCCCAGCGATCGTCCGCGGCGACGGGCTCGTCGGCCCAGTACTCCTCCTCGGGGACCTCGGGCCAGCGTTCCTCCGCGTACTGGTTGCGGGCCATGTGGTTCCTCTCGGTCGTGCAGGAACCTGGACACGCGGACCCCGCCCGTTACCGAAGAAGAATAGGTGGATCGGCGCGACCCGCAACCCCCGTCTCTTCAGGGCGGGCGTCCGGCGTGCGCGCAGCCGCCGGACGTCATTCCCGAGCGTCCGGCGCGCGCCACTAGACCTCGTCGATCACGTGCTCCCCGACGAATGCGATCCGGATCGCCAGCAGCCAACCGGCAATCGCGAGAACGATGCGGTCGTACAGATCGGGTCCGCTGCGGCGGGCATGGCGTGGGCGGTGGGCGCCGCCGCCCACGGGTAGCGGCCGGGTGTCCGGGAGATAGACCGCCGCGCGGTGGCCGCCGTCGACCCGGTGCCGTGCGTGCCGGTGGGCGGCATGCCGGGCGCCGCCCCCGGCGAACGCGGTCACGGGATGGCCCGATCGTCGAGGACGCAGCGGCCCTGTTCGACCAGCACCGCCCGCGCCCGCCGCCTGACCACGCACGTATCGACGGTGCAGTCGAGGTGCAGTTGCATTGCGGCGTGGGCTTGTTCGACGGTCATGATGCCCGGATCGGCGCCGCAGCGCAGCAGTCCGGCGACCGGCAGGTGCAGATTCGTCAGTTGCATTCGGACACCCCCGCCGCGAACCGGCGGCGCGGTGGAGCTGGTGGATCCTGTGGTCCGGTCGCGGCGCGGCCGGTCGAAGCGGACGAAAGTTCGCTGGTCATCAACGACGACCCGATGACATGAACAGCCATGACTCCTCGTTCCTGCATGCGATACCCGACTGTGCCCGGCGAGCCGACTCCGGGGCCCCGCTGCGAGCACACTCTCAGCATCCATCAGATCGTCGCTGCGCGGGGCAGAATCGCCGATCCCGTCCGATTCTCAGCGAACCGCCAGCACCGAATCAGCTTGGGAGAAAAGGACTTCTCGCATCCGTCCGAGCGTCGCCACCTGCGAACACTCCGGGCATGCCGCCGCGCCGCCGCCCGGGATGCGCGCCCCGAATATTTGCCGGCAGATCACGAAACCACACCCGTTTCGCAACGAATCTATGTTTACCCCGGGCCCGTTCGGGTAATCAGAACTACATGGATCGCGGGCTGAGAAATACCTCACCTCGGTACCGCAAACTGCTTCCGGGTGACTGGGTAGAACACCTTATCGTCGGAATGTTGTTCGTGGTATCGGCTGTCGGGGTGTACGTACTGACCGGTGCCATGCTCTCGTCACTGCTGGTAGGAGCGCTGGTCGCGGTAGTCGCGATCGGTGTGGTGACAATGCTGTAGCCGGTCGGCGAACCGACCGGCTACGTGGTTACCGTTATTCGAACAAAGTGAGAAACGGCGGAATCGGCGAAGAAATTCTTCTCCGATTCCGCCGTAGATTTATCGCCGGAACAATTTGTTACCCAGCCAGACGATCGGATCGTATTTGCGATCCGCAACTCTTTCCTTCATCGGGATGAGGGCGTTGTCGGTGATCTTGATGTGCTCCGGGCACACCTCCGTGCAGCACTTGGTGATGTTGCAGAAGCCGAGTCCGAACTCCTCCTGCGCCATCTCGCGCCGGTCCGCCACATCCAGCGGATGCATCTCCAACTCGGCCACCCGCATCAGATAGCGCGGCCCGGCGAAGGCGTTCTTGTTGTCCTCGTGGTCGCGCACGACGTGACAAACGTTCTGGCACAGGAAGCATTCGATGCACTTGCGGAACTCCTGCGAGCGTTCCACATCCCGCTGCTGCATGCGGTAGTCCCCCGGCTTCAGATCGGCCGGCGGAGTGAAAGACGGTATTTCCCTGGCCTTCTGATAGTTGAACGACACATCGGTCACCAGATCGCGAATTACCGGGAAGGTGCGCAACGGGGTCACCGTCACCACCTCGTCGGCGGCGAAGGTCGACATTCGGGTCATACACATCAGACGCGGACGGCCGTTCACCTCCGCCGAACAGGAACCACACTTGCCGGCCTTGCAGTTCCAGCGCACCGCCAGATCCGGGGCCTGGGTGGCCTGCAACCGATGAATGATGTCGAGGACGACCTCGCCCTCGTTCACCTCGACGGTGTAGTCCTGCAGTTCGCCCTTGTCGTCGTCACCGCGCCATACGCGGAAGTGGGCATCGTAACCCATTGCTACTCATCCCCTTTCGCGGATGATTCGGCGGCCGCGGGATGAGCGGCGGTCTCCGCCGGGGTGTAATACTTCTCCAGCTCGCTCAACTCGAACAGGGCGAGCAGGTCCGGTCGCATCGGCTTCTGATCCTCCGAGGTGACCACCACCGGCGGCACGGTCTGGCCGACACCGTCCGGATCGGTCCGGCACACCAGCAGCCGATTGCGCCACTGCGGATCCATCTGCGGATGGTCGTCGCGGGTGTGACCACCCCGGCTCTCGGTGCGCAGCAGCGCGGCCTGCGCGACACATTCGCTGACCAGCAACATGTTTCGCAGATCGAGTGCGAGATGCCAGCCGGGATTGAACTGCCGGTGGCCCTCGACGGTCACGCCGTCGTAGCGCTCCCGCAATTCACCCAGGCGCACGATGGCCTGTTCCAGCTCGTGCTCCTTGCGGATGATGCCGACCAGGTCGTTCATCGTCTGCTGCAGATCGGTGTGCAGGGTGTACGGATTTTCTCCGGTCCCCGTGGTCGGCGGATCGAAGGGCGCCAGTGCGGATTTCGCGGCCGCGTCGATATCGGCGTCGGCGACCGCCGGCCGCTGTGCCAGCTGTTCGACATAAGTGGCCGCGCCCAAGCCGGCGCGTCGACCGAAGACCAGCAGGTCCGACAGCGAGTTGCCGCCGAGGCGGTTGGATCCGTGCATACCGCCCGAACATTCACCGGCGGCGAACAATCCGGGCACGGTGGCCGCGCCGGTATCGGGATCGACCTCGATTCCGCCCATCACGTAGTGGCAGGTCGGCCCGACCTCCATCGGCTCCTTCGTGATGTCGACATCGGCCAGCTCCTTGAACTGGTGATGCATCGACGGCAGCCGCCGCATGATCTCCGCGGCCGGCAGCCTGGAGGCGATGTCGAGGTACACCCCGCCGTGCTGGGTGCCGCGCCCGGCCTTGACCTCTTCGTTGATCGCGCGAGCCACCTCGTCCCGGGGCAGCAGGTCCGGGGTGCGGCGCGCGGAATCGTTGTCGCGCAACCACTGATCGGCTTCGTCCTCGGTCTCGGCGTACTGCCCCTTGAACACCGCCGGGATGTACTCGAACATGAAGCGCTTGCCCTCGGTGTTCTTGAGCACGCCACCGTCACCGCGCACACCCTCGGTGACCAGAATGCCCTTCACACTCGGCGGCCAGACCATGCCGGTCGGATGGAACTGCAGGAATTCCATATTGATCAGCGAGGCGCCGGCGCGCAGTGCGAGCGCGTGGCCGTCGCCGGTGTACTCCCACGAATTCGAGGTGACCTTGTAGGACTTGCCCACCCCGCCGGTGGCCAGGACGACCGCGGGAGTCTCGAACAGGACGAACCGCCCCGACTCCCGCCAGTACCCGAAGGCACCGGAGATGGCATCGCCGTCCTTCAGCAGATCGGTGATCGTGCATTCGGCGAACACCTTGATCCGAGCCTCGTAGTCGCCGGTCGCGGCATAGTCCTCCTGCTGCAGCGAGACGATCTTCTGCTGCATGGTGCGGATGATCTCGAGGCCGGTGCGGTCGCCGACGTGGGCGAGGCGGGGATAGGTGTGCCCGCCGAAGTTGCGCTGACTGATCCGCCCGTCGGGCGTCCGGTCGAACAGCGCACCGTAGGTCTCCAGCTCCCACACCCGGTCGGGCGCTTCCTGAGCGTGCAGTTCGGCCATGCGCCAGTTGTTGAGGAATTTTCCGCCGCGCATGGTGTCGCGGAAATGCGTCTGCCAGTTGTCCTTCTCGTTGGCATTGCCCATCGAGGCGGCGCAACCGCCTTCGGCCATGACCGTATGGGCCTTGCCGAACAACGATTTACACACCACCGCCACCGACAGACCGTGTTCGCGCGCCTCGATCACCGCACGCAGGCCGGCGCCACCGGCACCGATCACGACGACGTCGTACTTGTGCCGTTCGACTTCAGGCATGAAACGAATTCTCCTGGGACACTGAGGAATTGGGCTCTATGGCGTTATCTGTCACCGGAATCAGCCGACGAAACGCGGATCGGAGATGGTCCCGCTGGCGACCAGCATGATGTAGAAGTCGGTGATCGCCAGGGTGGCCAGCGTGGTCCACGCCAGCTGCATGTGCCGTGTGTTCAACTTCGACACCTGCGTCCACATCCAGTAGCGCACCGGATGGGCGGAGAAGTGTTTGAGACGGCCGCCGGTGATATGCCGGCAGGAGTGGCACGAGATCGTATATGCCCACAGCAGAACGACGTTCACCACCAGGACGATGTTGCCCAGGCCGAAGCCGAAGCCGCCGTCCTTGCCGTGGAACGCCATGACCGCGTCGTAGGTGTTGACCACCGACACGACGACCGCGACATAGAAGAAGTAGCGGTGCACGTTCTGGATGATCAGCGGAAGCCGCGTCTCACCGGTGTATTTGCCGTGCGGTTCGGCGACCGCGCAGGCCGGCGGCGAGAACCACACCGCGCGGTAGTAGGCCTTGCGGTAGTAGTAGCAGGTCAACCGGAACAGCAGAAGGAACGGCAGCACCAGGAAACCGAGCGGAATCCACATCGGCAGGTCGCCGACCCAGTGCCCGAAGTGGCTCGAACCTTCGACGCACGAGGTACTCACGCACGGTGAGTAGAACGGCGTCAGATAGTGGTAGTCGGAGACCCAATATGCCGATCGCACAAAGGCTCTCACGGTTGCGTAGATGATGAATGCGGCCAGTCCGAGCACCGTGAGCAGTGGGGGGACCCACCATCGGTCGGTACGCAGAGTGCGTGTGGAAATGGCCGCCCGGCCTTTGCTGAAAACTCCCGTGCCCGCCTCGGGGGCGCGTGTCGGTGCTGCGCTCACTGCAAGCTGCCTCGCTGGTCTACCCCGTGGAACGTCATCGTTACCTCCGGCGTCGAATGTGATGCTGAGCACCATACGACAACCGGGCTATGACTCGAGGCCGGTCCAGGCAAGATCTATCGCCGCCCCGTCCTATGATTTGCGCCACATTCTCTGGGCGCGCGACGGCGGCGGTGCAACGAGTGAATGACGAGCTACTTCAGACCTTCTTCGCGAATACGGTGGGGTGGGAACCGACGGGCCGCAGCGCCGTCACGGCGGAATGGACAGCCGCCGCGACGGCCCGTGCTGCTGGTGAATGTTCGGTTACTTGGTGCGCGGCCGCGAATGGAAGCCGAGGCCTTCGTCCTGCGCGCCCATCCATGCCGCCTCGTCGGACTTGCTGTCCGGCACGTAGATGACCTCCTGCTGGCGGCGGCTGTCCACCTCGGGTGGTGGGGTGTGTTCGAACTCCTCGGCATCGATGGTGAGTCGTTCGAGATCGTTCTCCAGCCGGCGGACCGAATTGGCATCTCCGTAATGGGTGCGCAACGCGCCGACGCATTGCCGGAGCTGTCCGACTGCGAAGCGCAGTTCAGCGATCTCACTGCGTGTCATCGAAACCTCCTGGTGCTTCCGGGCCGATCACCGGCTCGGATCTCGCCCGAGGGCAAGATCAAACCTGTGACGGACCGCACATCGTGATCTACAACACATTACGTGATCATTTGCGTTCTGGCTCGTCGCCCATGGAAAAAGATCTCGTCACCTGCGCTGGATCCGAGTCTCATCCGGCGGCCGGCAGGGTCACCGTCACCGAGGGCGGCTCCACCTCGCCGAGAGGTGCGAGAACCGGAAGTACGGCCGTGACGGCCGGACGGCTCTCGGAGGTCCCGGCCGACGTCCCGGCCGACGGCACGAGCGCGCGGTCCACGAGTGCCGCGACGGCCACGGCCACTTCCTCGGCGCGTTCCAGGATCACGCTGTGCCCGGCGCCGTCTAGCCGCACCAGTTCCGAACGGCCGAGCTGCGCGGCGAGTACCACCGAATGCGCGAACGGAATCATGATGTCGGCCGATCCACCGAGGACCAGGGCCGGAAGATCGGACAGCAGTCGCAGCGTCGGCGTCTCGTCGAAGCGGATGAGCGAATCGAGGAAGTAGGCCATGGTGGGCAGTGGGGTTTCGTTGAGCATCGCGGTGGCGAGAGCGGCCATGCGTGGATTCACCCGCCGCGAGCCGAAACTCGCTTCGCGCACCATCGGCTCGAAAACGCGGCGCCCCAAACGCTTCGAGACCTGTAGCGCCCGCGGCGCCCGCTGTACCGCGACCCGCAGTGACGTCACGGTGTGCCGGTTGAGCAATCGGCCCAGCCCCACCGCGGTGATACCGGCGGCCGCTCCGGCGATCAGCCCGACGCCGACCACGCGGGTGCCGATCGTGGCCGGGAACAGGCGAGCGTAGGCCAGGACCACCATCGCACCCATGGAATGGCCGACCAGAACCACCGGACCGGTCGGCGCGACCGCGCGCAAGACCGCGTCGAGATCGTGGCCCAGCTGGTCGATGGTGTAGGTCGCGGGATCGGCGCCGGCGGAATCGCCGTGACCGCGGTGGTCGTAGAACACCATCCGGGTGTCCGAGCCCCATTGCCGCAGCAGTTCATCCCGCAGGAACCACCAGGATTCGGTCCGCAGGCAGTGACCGTGGACGAAGACCACCGTCACCGAGGCCGTGGCCGGGCCGAAGGTCCAGGCGGCCAGCGGGGTGCCGTCGTCGGCGCAGACGGTGACGCGGGTGGCGATCGTCGTGGACATGACGTCCTCCTGCAGAGTCCGTTCCTGCCCGGATGTCGTCATTGATTGCCGTCGCGTTAACCGCTCTAACCTGGTGTTATGCAGAAGTTGCACAATTGCTGCCGCTGGGACGCCGACGATCCGGCGGGGCGGTGATCGGGAGAATCTTCGCGTATCTACCGACTTCTGTAGACAGCCGTAGAAAGGCATCGAGACCTTCCCGCCGTACTAGGACGGAATCTGGCCTATACCGCCCATAGCGTGGCGTTCATGAGCGCAGAGATCCGCAGCTTCCGCATCGATATTCCGCAGTCCGACGTCGATGATCTGCACGAACGCCTCGCCCGGACGCGGTGGGCGCCGCAATTGCCCGGCGCGGACGGCAGCCGGGGTGTCCCGGTGGCTCGGCTCCGCGAGCTGGCCGAGTACTGGCGCACCGAATACGACTGGCGGGCAGAGGAATCCCGGCTCAATCGGTTCCCGCAATACCGCACCGAGATCGACGGTCTCGATGTGCATTTCCTGCATGTGCACTCGCCCGAACCCGAGGCGCTGCCCCTGGTCCTCAACCACGGCTGGCCCAACACCTTCACCGAATTCGCCGATCTCGTCGATCTTCTCGTCGATCCCCGGGCGCACGGTGGCGATCCCGCGCGGGCCTTCCACGTGGTCGTACCGTCGGTGCCGGGATACGGATTCTCGGCGGCGCCTGCCGAAACCGGGTGGAGCACCGAGCGCGTCGGACGGATGTGGGTGGAGCTGATGCGTCGGCTCGGCTACGAGCGGTACGGCGTCCAGGGCGGAGATCTCGGCACCTACGTGGGCACCGCGATGGCCGAGGCAGCGCCGGACCGGGTGGCCGGGCTCTACCTCACCGCCGGTCCGGGCTTTCCCACCGAGGCCGATCTCCCGATCCTGACCGACGCGGAACGGGCCGGTTACGAGGCGATGATGGCGGCGGACTGGGTCAACGGCGTGGACCATCACGGCCTGCTGCGTGCGGCGCCGCAGACCTTCTCGATCGGATGGAACGATTCACCCGCCGCCGCACTGGCCTGGATGGTGCAGAAGTACACCGAATTCAGCGCCGCCGGCTCGCTCGAGGCGGCGATCGACCGCGATGCGCTGCTGACCACCGTGAGCATCTACTGGTTCACTCAGAGTTTCGGCACCTCCGCGTGGTCGTATTACGACAGCAGCGGCTTCGCCTGGCCCACCGGTTCGGCGCAGGTCCCGACCGGGGTGTACAGCGGTGCGCCGGGTATCCGGCGGCTCGCCGAGCGCACCGCGAAGATCGTGCACTGGCCCGAGGGCAATCCGCCCGGGCACCATTTCATCGCGATGGATCAACCGCGGGCATATGCGGCGGACCTGCGCACCTTCTTCGGCAATCTCGGCTGAGCGACGTTTCATCGGGAAATCTAAGGCTCTCGATCGCTGAAGCTAGACAGCCCTAGATTTTCCGATGGATCGCTACGCGTCGGCCGCCGCGCGCGTGGACGGCAGGAACGGGGTGAGCAGATTGTGCTCGGTGGACGGCCCGAATTCCCATTCCGCGATCCACGGGCCGGTGCCCTCGCTCGGGTCGAGCACGCCCGATTCCAGCCATTCGTAGCGGCCCTCGAGCACCTGCCGAGTCAGCGCGGTGTCGGCGTCGTCGGTGTTGTCCCAGAGCGCGGCGAAGGCGGCCTCGACCCGCAACCGGGACTGGCGGCAGAAGGTATCGGCCAGTTCCGTCGCCGCGGCCGCGTCCCGGCTGTCCTCGGCGCGCATGGCCTGCGCCCGAACACAGGCCGCCGACATGGCGAACAGCTCCGCGCCGATATCCACGAGACGGCCCAGGAACCCCTGCCGGTATTCGAGTTTCGCCTGCCAGCGCGCCATCGCGTACATCAGTTCGCGTGCCTGCTTGCGCGACATGCGCTCGACGAAGCGCAGATGTGTTGCCAGCGGGCCGAATTCGGTATATCCGGCAGGGAGGGTGCCACGGCCGACCGCCAACTGCGGGAACCACTTCGCGTAGAAGCCACTCGCCCCGACCGCTGCGGTGGCCTTGTCCTTCAACGCCGCATGACGGTCCACGAGTGCGCCCGCGGCGGCCATGTGCGCATCGGCCATCTCCCGGGCGATCAGCAGCCGCATGATCTCGCTGGAGCCTTCGAAGATCCGATTGATTCGCAGATCGCGCACCAGTTGTTCGGCCGGCACCGCCCGCTCACCCCGGCTGCGCAGGGAGGCGGCGGTCTCGTAGCCGCGCCCGCCGCGTATCTGCACCAGCTCGTCGGCTATGCGACAGCTCATCTCGGAGGCCCACAGTTTGGCCAGTGCGGCTTCGATGCGGATGTCGTTGCGCGCCTCGTCGCACATCGTCCCGGACAGCTCGAGCACCGCCTCCAGCGCGAAAGCGGTTGCGGCGACGAAGGATATCTTCGACGCGACCGCCGCGTGCTCACCGACCGGGCGGCCCCACTGCACGCGCGCCGCCGACCAGCCGCGGCTGATCTTGAGCGACCACTTCGCCGCCGCGGTGCACAGCGCGGGAATCGCCAGCCGTCCGGCATTGAGTGTGGTCAGCGCGATCTTCAGGCCGTCGCCCTCGCGACCGATCAGATTGCGCGCCGGCACCCGGACCTTGTGCATCCGGGTCACACCGTTCTCGATCCCGTGCAGACCCATGAAGGCGTTGCGGCGCTCGACGGTGATGCCGGGGGTGTCGGCCTCCACCACGAAGGCGGATATCCCGCCGCGATGTCCGGGCCCCTTCGGCACCCGCGCCATCACCACCAGCAGTTCGGCGACCACACCGTTGGTCGTCCACAACTTCACTCCGTCGAGTTCGTAGGCCTCGCCGTCGGCGGTCGGGGTCGCGGTACTCGCCATCCGGGCGGGATCGGATCCGACGTCCGGTTCGGTCAGCAGGAAGGCGCTGACCGCGCCCCGCGCGCATCGGGGCAGGAATTCGCGCTTCTGTTCCTCGGTGCCGGCCAACTTCAGCGGTTCCGGCACGCCGATCGACTGATGCGCCGACAGCAGCACGCCCAGGCTCGCGTGTACCGAGCCGACCAGCATCAGCGCCCGGTTGTAGCCGACCTGCGACAGGCCCTGCCCGCCGTATTCCGGCGGGATCTTGAGTCCGAAGCAGCCGAGTTCGGCCAGGCCGCGAACGTAGTCGTCGGGGATCTTCGATTCGGCCTCGATGACCGACCCGTCCAGCGTCTCGCAGAAGGCCCGCAGCCGTTCCAGGTAGGCCTCGGTCCGCGCCGCGTCGTCGGGAGCCGGCTGTGGATACGGATGAATCAGGTCGAGCCGGAACCGGCCGAGGAACATCTGCTTGGCGAACGACGGTTTGGCCCAGGTACTTTCGCGCGACTCCTCGACCAGTGCGCGGGCCTGCTCTTCGGTGGCGTGAACTTTCGCGGCTGTCGCCATGGGACCCTCCCTCGAAACGTGATCAGGATCACATTTGAGTGTAGAAGGCTTGGTTACCCGCCGGTAGGCCTCCGGCGAAATCGGCGGTCGAAGAATTACTGCACGCCGCGCAGGTACCGCCCGAAATGCGGCACCGTGAAGCCGATGGTGCCCCGCTCGGCGGAGTAGATCAGCCCCTTCTTGATGAGTCCGTCCCGGGCCGGAGACAGCGACGCGGGTTTGCGGCCCAGCTCCTGGGCGACCGCCGCGGTCGGCACCGGCCCGTCGTCGCCGGCCAGATCGGCCATCGCCCGCATGTACTCGCGCTCGGCCGGAGTTGCCCGTTCATAGCGGGAGCCGAAGAATCCGACCGCCAACTCCTCCTCGGCAGCGGGGGCGGCCAGTTCCACATCCTCGGCGCCGATCGGGCTGCGGGCGGCCACATCCCACGTGGCCTTACCGTAGGCCTGGACGAAATAGGGGTACCCATCTGCCTTGTCGTACAGGGCTTTCAGGGCCTCCTCGGTGAACTCCACCGCCTCGCGCTCGGCGGGGGCGATCAGCGCGCGGTCCGCGGAATCGCGATCGAGTCGGTCGATACGGTGGTAGCCGAAAAGGCGCTCGGAATAGCTCTTGGAGGCCGAGAGAACGGCCGGCAGATGTGGCAGGCCCGCGCCCACCACGATCAACGGCGCTGTCTCCTGGCTCAATTCGTGGCAGGCGCCGCAGATCGCGGAGATATCGGCCGGTCCCAGATCCTGCATCTCGTCGATGAACACGGCGATGCCTACGCCGATATCTCGGGCGAGCTGGGCGGCCTCCAGCAGCAACTCCACCAGATCGATCTCGATGTCACCGGAGTCCGCGCGCCCGGTGACGGCCGGGACGTCGATACCGGGCTGCCAGCGTTCCCGCATCCCCTTGTCGGCGGTCGCGCGCAGGGCGAAGGCCTTGAGGATGCCCAGGAAATCGTCGACCATCTCGGGATTGCGGTGGGCGACCGCGATCTGGCGCACCGCCATATGCAGCGCCGATGCCAGCGGTCGCCGCAATTCCTGATCCGGGCGAGCCTCCAGTTTGCCGGTCCCCCAGCCGCGCGAGCGGGCCGTGGACCGAAGTTGGTTGAGCAGCACGGTCTTTCCCACGCCGCGTAGGCCGGTGAGCATCACACTGCGTTCGGGACGCCCGCGCGAGATGCGTTCGAGCACGATGTCGAACGCGTCGAGCTGTTTGTCGCGCCCGGCGAGTTCGGGCGGGCGCTGGCCGGCGCCCGGGGCATACGGATTCCGCACGGGGTCCATGCCCCGACACCGTAGCGCGTTCGCACCGAAATCTCGGGATATATAGGGG
Source organism: Nocardia sp. 852002-51101_SCH5132738 (assembly GCF_001665695.1). Lineage (NCBI taxonomy): Bacteria > Bacillati > Actinomycetota > Actinomycetes > Mycobacteriales > Nocardiaceae > Nocardia > Nocardia sp. 852002-51101_SCH5132738. The sequence goes on from NZ_LZML01000104.1 coordinate 134,811, forward strand.
ATGTCCTAGATTGCGCTATCCGAGCGAATGGCAGCCGCTGTGCGGGGATGACCGGGCGCGAGGGGCTCTCTACGCTGGTGGCTGATCGAGGTCCGAAATGCCCGCAGGAGGGGTCATGTCCACCGATTCGGAAGATCAGCAGTCCGGCGATCGGCCGAACCCCACGGTGGCCGAGGTCGTCGGGTCCTGGGACGTGCCGGCCGGAGCGAGCGTCGCCCGGCAGATTCGCGACAACATCCTGCACGCGATCGCGCAGGGGTACGACGATCCGCAACTGGTGGCGGATCTGGCGGTCGGTCCGCTCGTGATCGCGCTGGGTCGGCTGGAAACAGAACTGGCGGACGCGCGAGGACGCATCGCGGAACTCGAGCGGGCGGTCCGTCCGCACGGTGAGGCGTGAATCGGCCGCCGATGTAATGCCGCCGACGAAATGCCACGGATGTAACGCCCCGGGCGACTCGTTTCGATAACGAGGGCAGAGCCGTGGATACCGTGCCGTGATCTCCATAGCAGATGGATTCGTCGGGCTGTAATCGGGGGTGGTCCTGGCGTTTTGGCGACACGCGGGCAGACACGCCGTCGTGTGGGGTGGACAACAACACCGAGCCGTCGTAATCTCTTCGTGACTTCGCGGAGTATGTCGCTTCATTAGAGGGGCGGCCCGCTGAGTCACCGCCTAATCAGCAGTCGAGTGGGCAGCTCGATCGCTGAACCGGGGACCCAGGTTACTGGGGTGAATCCTCTTCGGTCGCAAGGTCGATGGGGTAGGGCCGAATCTTCCCGGTCCGAACCCGTCAGCTAACCCGGTCGGCGCGTGGGCAAGGAAGAAACAGGAGACTCAGCTCGGTGGGTAAACACAGTCTGCAACGGGAATCTCGGCTGCCGAATTCCGTCAAGGGTGCGCTGGTCTGCGGCGCAGTAGCGGCCACAACCGGTGCGATTCCGGCGATTCCGGCCATGGCGGCCACAATCAACGTTCCCGGCGTCGGCAACTTCGACGTTCCGCTGGGTTCGGAATTCGACCAGCAGGTCAGCCAGGCGAACCAGGTGCTCGCCGATCACGCGGATCAGATCAAGGGAGTTCAGCAGGCGCTGAGCTCGCAGGCGATCGCGCCCAGCATCCCCAACGCCGCGCAGAACCCGATGAGTGGCATGTTCGGCCAGCCGCAGCAGCAGCACGGCGTCGGTGACGTCGCGCTCGACGCTGCGCGCAGCAAGATCGGCGCCGACTACGTGTGGGGCGCTTCCGGTCCTTCGAACTTCGACTGCTCCGGTCTGGTGCAGTGGGCGTACAAGCAGGCCGGAATTCAGCTGCCGCGTACCAGCTTCGAACAGTCGCACGTCGGCAAGCCGGTCGCCTTCCAGGACCTGAAGCCGGGCGACCTCGTCATCCAGAACGGTGGCGGCCACGTGTCCATGTACGCCGGGGATGGCAAGATTCTCCAGGCGCCGCAGTCGGGTGAGACCGTCAGCTACGCGCATCTGGACCCCGACTCGATCGTCACCGCACGCCGCGTCGCCTAGTCGTTCCGCTCGACAGCATGGCCCGGCGGTGATCCGCCGGGCCATGCTGTGAGGAGCGAAAACTGGAACAGGCACAACCAGCTACAGCTCGGGTCGACTCCTGGATCTGGGCTGTCCGGCTGTTCAAAACGCGATCCGCCGCAGCCACCGCGTGCCGCGGCGGTCATGTGCGTGTCAACGGCGCGACGGTTAAACCCGCTCATCAGATCAAGCCCGGTGATGAGGTGCGGGTCCGCAATGCCGGGGCCGAACGCATCGTCGTCGTGGTCCGACCGGTCGTGAAACGCGTCGGCGCTTCGATCGCGACGCAATGCTATATCGACAAGAGCCCTCCGCCACCCGCACCGGAAATCGTCGCCGCGATGCCCAAGCGCGACCGCGGCGCCGGACGCCCCACCAAGCGCGAACGCCGCGAAACCGATCGGCTACTCGGCCGGGATTCGACCTGAGTTCGCGCGGAGGGCGCCCGCGTCGGTGCCGAATTCCTCGCTGAACTCCCCTGCCCGATAGCGGGTGCGGCATTCGCCCCGGCGCACCTTTCCGCTCGAGGTCTTCGGAATCGCGCCGCGCGGTAACAACAGCACGTCCGCCGGTGCGATGCCGTGCACGGTCGCCACCGCGGCCCGTACCCGCCGGCCGATATCGCTCGCGGCGGCCGGTGGGCTCACCACCTCGGCGACGACCACGAGGTCCTCGCGTTCACCGGTATCGACACCGAACGCCGCGATATGCCCGGGACGCAGTTCGGGCACGGAGTCGGCGGCGGTGGCTTCGATATCGGCGGGGAAATGGTTGCGGCCGTCGATGACGATCGTGTCGCGCAGGCGGCCCGCGATGTAGAGCCCCTCGTCGTGGAGGAAACCGAGATCTCCGGTGCGCAGCCACGCTCCGGACTGTCCAGGGAGCACTGCGCCGAAGGTGGCCGCGGTCCGCTCGCGCAGCCCCGCATATCCCGCGCCGACATTCGGACCCCGCACCCATATCTCACCGACGGCACTGTCGTCGCACGGTAGGCGCGTTACGGGATCGACGATGCGCACGGTTTGCCCGGCGGGACGGCCGCAGTCGACCAGCGCGATACCGTCGTGGCGCGCGGACGCGACCGTCGCCCGGCCCGAGCTCAGGGCGGCGCGGTCGAAGTCGACGCATACCGGTTCCGCCTCCGGGCGCGAGATGGTCACCGGAAGGGTTGCCTCGGCCAGGCCGTATCCCGCGGTGTGGGCCCGGTGACGGAATCCGTACGGGGCGAAGGTGCGAGTGAAGGCGTCCAGAGCGGTGGCGCGGATCGGTTCGGCCCCGTTGAGCAGCAGATCCAGCGAGGACAGATCGAGACCGTCGCGCTCCGCCGCCGTTGTGGCCGAAACAGCCAGTGCCAGACCGAAATTCGGGCTGGCGGTCGCGGCGGCGCGATAGTCGCTGCACGCGCGCAACCATCGGATCGGCCGTTTGGCGAAGTCGGCCGGTGGCATCGTGATCGCATGAACGCCCAGATACAGCGGCAGCGACAGGGCGAAAACCAGGCCCATATCGTGGAAGAACGGCAGCCAGGTGGCCATCGGACGGTCGTCGGCCGGTGCCAGAGCCGTACGCAACTGATCGAGTGCCGCCGCGAGATTGGCGTGGGTGATGCACACTCCCGCAGGCGAAGTGGTGGAGCCGGAGGTGTACTGGAGATAGGCGGGATGCGCGCCGGCCGGATCCACTCGGACGTCGCCGGTGCCGGCATGCACATCCACCGTCAGGAGTTCGCCGTACGGCATGGCGTCGGCATCCGGACATTCGGGCGTGCCGGTCGGCAAGCGTGGCGAGACGAGGCTCAGACGCGGCTCGGCGTCGACGAGGATCGTCCGTAGCCGTTCGGCATTGCGGCGCATCGCCATCGGAAACAACGGAACCGCGGTGCGGGCGCTGTAGAGGCAGGCGAGAAAGGCGACGACATAGTCGAGACCGTGCTCGCACAGGATCGCGACACGATCACCGGGCGATGTCCGCTCGCGAAGCCGCTCGGCCAATGCGCCTGCCGCACTGTGTAATTCGGACACTGTGACGGTGGCCGCCGTACGCTGGCCGCCCGGGTACGACAGCGCGGTGAAGGCCGGATCGTCCGGTGTTTTCGCTGCCCGGTCCGCGACGGTCGCCGCCAAGCGGTTGATCATCGTCGCTCCTGGCGCGGCATTCGAAGCGCCAACGCGGCCGACAACGCCGTGACAGAGGGGTTGTCGAACAGCTCGGCGGTGGCGATCCGGATTCCCAGCCGGTGCTCCAGACGGCGTCGCAGATCTATGGCCAGCAGCGAGGACAGATTCAGTGTCGCGAAATCGGCTTCGGGATCGACGAATTCGACGTCTCGCGACAGTACGTTCGCGACCGTGGCGCGCACGATTCGCTGTACATCCTCGCCCGCGTCGGCAACTAGGGACAGACGTCTGTCGGCCGCAGTGTTTGCCGAGCCCGGCGAGCGTCCACCCGGCAAATCGGCCCCGAGTGAACCCGCGGGAGCCAGCGCCTCGCGCAGTCTGGCCGCGACCGGTCCCGGGTCGTCGGTGGGCGTGTAGTCCAGCGCGAGCACCACCGCCTGCGGGCGGCCGAGAATCGCGGACAGCACGGACATGCCGCGAGCGGCATCGAAAGGGGTGATGCCGGCGGTCCGCAGATGTGCGGCGCCTCCGGCGGAGCGGGCGAGCCCGGCGTCCCAGCTGCCCCAGGCGATGCTGGTCACCGATCGGCCGGTGGCGGCGTGCGCGAGCGCATCCACTGCCGCATTGGCGGCGGCGTACGCGGCTTGTCCGGGTGCCCCGAACAGACCGGTGGCGGAGGAGAACAGGAGGGTGAAGTCGACCGGGTCGCTCGCCGTCAGTTCGAGCAGCGAGACGGCGGCGGTCGTTTTCGGTTCGAAGTGCAAGGCCAGAGATTCGCCTGTCACGCGGTCGAATTCGGCGTCCTGCAGCACACCGGCGGAATGCACCAGACCTCGGATCGTCGATCCGCACGCTCGGATGTCGTCGAGGGCGTTGGCCAGGTCCGCGCGATCGGCGACATCACAGCGCACGACTACCACGCGGTCCTCGGCGCCGTCGAGCAGCGGCGGCAGCGGCCGCGGACGCCGGGTCAGGACGACCACATCGCGTGCTCCCTGCTCGAGCAGCCACCGCACCGCGGCGGCCCCCAGCGCGCCGAGCCCGCCGGTGACCACGTAGGTGCCGTCGGCGCAGATCGGGACCCCGGAGCCTGCTCCGCCGAGTCGCCGGAACCGCCGCATCAGCGTCCGCGCACCTTCCACGCGCACTTCTGCCGGCCCCCGCGAGTCGAGCACGAGCTCGCGCACGATGTCGGCGCCCGATTCGTCGGACCAGATCAGGCGCACCGGTCGGCCGGATTCCAGCTGCAGGGTCCGGACCAGCGCGGCGACAGCATTGTGTTCGACGGATGCCGGATCCCGTAGCACCACAGTGAGGCTCGCCGTCGTTTCCGCGGCGATCACCTGCTGCAGGACGCGCAAGGCTCGCTCGAGTGCGGGGACGACCGGACTCGTGTCGGTTCCCGCGCCGAACGCGTCGTGCCGAGGCGCCGAGAGTGCTTCCGCCCAGACCAGCACCACGGCCGTGGGCGCCGGTCCTTGTGCCGCTGCCGCCAAGGCCGTCGACTCGCCGGGCTCGCGGGCGATCCGCTCGGCGGGGAGGTGGCGGTCCAGCGCGCGGGCGATCGACTTCGCGAGGCGCGATTCTCCGACGACCGACGCCCGCTCGACGGTCGGGTGCACCGCCCGCGCGGCGTCCGCGGAGAACGGCACAGCAATCCACTGTTCCTCGCGCAATACGGAGTTCGCCCACTCCGGTGCCGTGGCGACCGTCGCGTCGTACTCGGCTCGTGCGCGCCCGGCGGTGCGCTCGAGAAGCAGGTTCATTCCCGAGCCGGTGGCGACTCCGGAAACAACACCGGCACTCGCGCGTTCGCGCGGCGCATCGTCCGGCACCGCCGCACGAGTCATCCGGGGCTGGGCGTACAAACCGTCATCGGTGGCAGCGTCGGGACGGTCGCCGTCGAAGTCGGCGTTTCCGGGCGGCCGGTAGACGACCGTGTGCCCGGACGGATCTCTCGCCGCTTGCCGCGAGCCGGAAGCCCTGTCCGCGAATGTGATTCGCACGTCGAGCAGTGCCACTGCCGGGGCATCGTCCTGGTCCACCGCGATGACGTCGCACAGCAGCCCGCCCGGCTCGTGCCCGCGCACGAACGCGTGCGCCTCGGTCAGCAGTACACGGGGCGCATCGGAAAGCCATACCGACCCGATGGCTACCGGTACCGCGAGCCCGGCCGCGGGCAGGATTTCCCGGCCGGCGGCGGCGATCAGCTGTAAGCAGCCGTCGAGCGCGGCCGTGGTCAGCGGGATCGAATCGAAAACTCCGACGGCGCCGCGGTTTCCGGCACGCACGGCGGTTAGCGTCCGGAACCGCGGACCGTAGTCGAGTCCACGGGTGCGCAAGGACGTATAGAACTCGTCGATATCGAGTTCGTCCGCTGTCGTGGCGAAGATGCGATGGTCGTCCACCGTACGCATCCACCCGAGAATGTCGGCGGGCGAGGCGGCGGTCTCCGCCCGCGCCGAGGCCAGCGACACCGGCCCCAGCAGTACGCGCAGATCCGATCCGCTGCGGTAGCCGACCGCGGCGAGATCCGCGATGTCCGTGCGTTCGTGAACCGCGAAGTCGGCCAGCCGGATCGGTCCGGGAACCGAATCCAGCAGGCGCCGAATCCAATACGCGGCGGGCACGGTCGGCACACCGTTCACCACGTGATCGTCCAGTCGTTCGCGGCCGGGATCGGTCGCGGTCCGGGTGAGCAACGGGAAAGTTCTTCGCCGCCAGCGTCGTTCGACCGCAGGACCGGCCGTCGCGCCCTGGATCGACCAATCGACATCACGCCCTCGCAGATACATGGCGCCGACCGTGCGGAGCAGGGCGGTGACCTCGCCGTCGCGATGCGCGGCCGAGAAGACCGCGTCGGCCAGTTCGGGATAGTCGCGCACGGCCGGCGCCAGCACCGGATGCGGTGATATTTCCACGACCGAGGTGTAGCCCCGGCCCACGGCGGATTCGACGGCCGCGTCCAGATCGACGGTGCCACAGAGGTTGTCGATCCAATAGTCGGTATCCATCGCGGCGGAATCGATCACCCGGCCGGATCGTGCCGTCGAGAACACCGGCACGCGGGGGGCCCGCGGCACCGGCGCTCGCAGCGCGGTGGTGAATTCGTCGGCGAGCGCGCGAACCTGCGGGCTGTGCGCGGCGAAATCCACCGGCACGGGTCGTACGTAGTACTGCCGCCGCCGCGCTCGCCGCAGCAATGTCTCCATGTATCGCGTGGTCCCGGAGACCACCACCGCCCGGGGCCCGTTCACCGCCGCCACCGCGACCTCCGCGCGCAAGGGCTCGACCAGCCGCCGCGCTTGATCCGGCGTCGCCTCGAGCAGCGCCATCATGCCCTGCCCGGCCAGCCGCCCCAGCGCCCGTGAGCGCACGGTGACCAGATGCGCGGCATCGTCGAGGGACAGGGCGCCCGCGATCACCGCGGCCGCGATTTCGCCGAGGCTGTGCCCGGCCACCGCATCCGGCTCGATTCCCCACGCCGCGAGCAACCGGGCCAGCGCCACCTGGTAGACGAACAGCGCCGGTTGCACCGTCTCGGTAGCGCCGACGCTGTCGGCGAAGCCGTGCCGGGGCGTCCACACTCGCGGCCCGCCCGCATTCGCCACGGCGTCGGCCGTTTCGGCTACCGCCCGGGCGTATTCGGGATACCGGGCCGCCAGCTCGCGCCCCATGTGCGCATGCTGACCACCTTGTCCGGAGAACAGGAAAAGCACTCGTCCGCGCCGTCGCCCACCGACGCCGAGCAGGGCCGGCGAACGGGAGCCGCTCGCCACCGCGCGCAGCGCGTCGCCTGCATCGTCGGGCTCGTCCGCCACGATCGCGGCCCGAACCGGTTGGGGCAGTGCGCGTCCGGTTGCGGCCAGGGTGGACAGCGACATCTCGCCGCCGGCCAGAACGGTCGCGGTGTCACGCAGTTCGTCCTCGTCGCGACCGGTGAGGCCGATGAGCACCGGAGGCCGCGCCTCGCGCACCGGTCCCGGCTCCACCTCCCGCAGGACCACATGCGCATTGGTGCCGCCGAATCCGAACGAACTGACGCCCGCGCATCGCGGCATGCCGGAATCCGTGGGCCAGCCGACCACTTCACCCGGCACCCGGAGGCCGCGTTCGGACAACCGCAGCAGCGGATTCTCGCGCTGAAAGTTGATGGTGGGCACGATGGTTCCGTGGTGCAGGCACAGCGCCACTTTGGCCAGCCCGGTCACCCCGGCCGCCGCCTCCAGATGGCCGATATTCGATTTGATCGATCCGACATACGGTTTCACCGCGCCGCCCGGCGCATCGAGTACGGTGGCCAGCGCCTCGATCTCCACCGCATCGCCGACCGGTGTTCCGGTGCCGTGACATTCGAAGTATCCGGCGGAGCGGGCATCCAGGCCGGCGCGTGCCCACGCTGTGCGGATCACCTGTTGTTGCGCGCGCCCGTTCGGGGCGTATAGACCGTTCGAGCGGCCGTCGGAACCCACTGCGGCGCCGGCGATCTCGGCGTAGCACCGGTTGCCCTCACGCTGCGCGTCGGCCGTGCGCTGCAATACCAGCACGGTCGCCCCATCGCCGCGAACGTATCCGTCGGCGGCCGCGTCGAACGGCTTGCACCGCCCGTCAGCGGCGAGGAAGCCACCCTGTTCGAGGTACTGCGAAGTGTGCGGCAGCAGCGCGAGATTCACGCCGCCGACGATGGCGTACGGTACGGCGTCGTCGGCCAGCAACCGCACGGCGAGGTCCACCGCCGCGAGCGAGGACGAACACGCGCTGTCGAGGACCACACTCGGTCCGTGCAGATCCAGTGCGTACGAGATCCGATTGGCGATGATGCTCAGCGCGGACCCGGTCACCGCGTAGGGCGCGTCCTGCCCGCCGCTGCCGAGGACGACCGCTCCGTGGTCGAAACCGCAGGCGCCGAAGAGAACCGCCGTGTCCGACCCGCTCAGCCGATACCCGACTCCGGCATCGTCGATCGCTTCGACCGCGACCTCCAGCGCCAGCCGCTGTTGCGGATCCATCAGGGCCGCTTCGCGATCGGAGATCGAGAAGCGGTCGTTGTCGAATTCCGTGATCGAATCCAGATAGCCGCCGCGGCCCGCGCCGTCGCGCCCCGGCGGCGGGTCGCCGACTCCGCTGCGGCTCTCGATCAGCAAGCGCCACAATTCGTTCACGCCGGAAGCGCCCGGTACTCGGCATCCGATACCGATGATCGATATCGGTGGCGTGGCGGCTGTCATCGGCGCTCGAGATGGTCGACGAGCCGCTCGATATCCGGGTTGTCGTAGAGCTCGGTGAGCGAGATCTCCACGCCCAGAGCATCTTCGAGCACGCCCGCGAGGCGGGCGAGCTGCGCGGAGCTCAGGCCCAGATCGGTGAAAGGCACTGTGGTGGAAACGGATTCGGGTGCGGCGCCCAGCATGTGCGCGACGGCGGCGACCGCCGCGTCCGCCGAGGTGCCGATCCGTTCCCGCTGCCCCACCGCCATGTCCTCCCCGTATCCGGCGCCGTCGCACGACGGTCGGGTGGCATGTGAGCGCGATTCGCGCAGCGGCTCACAGTGCCGACCGGGTGCGGGTGTCCCGCATAGTGCAGGTTCCCCAGCGATTATGCCGACAAGTCGGGGCCCGGTGAAGAGGTCGAGACAGCTGAGGCCACAGGGGCGAGAGTGACGAGACGAGCCGCGTCCCATGCCGGTCGCGGCTCGCCCCGCACGCCGAATCAGACGACCAGCGAACCCAGTCGCGCGTTGATCAGCGTCTCGGCCTCGTCCACGATGCGCGAGATCAGCTCGGCGCAGGTGGGAATGTCGTCGATCAGACCCTGCACCTGTCCGGCCGACCAGATGCCGGCGTCCAGGTCGCCCTCGTCGAAGACGCGGCGGCCGCGGGCTCCGGCGACCAGATCGCGCACATCCTCGAATTTGCCTCCGGCGGCCTCGATTTCGACCACCTTGCGGCTGATCTCGTTGTCGGCGACCCGGGCGGTGTTGTGCATGGTGCGGAAGATCAGCTGGGTGTCACGCTCGGTGTGGGCGACGATCTGTTCCTTCACCTTCCGATGCACCGGGGACTCCTCGGTGCACAGGAAGCGGGTGCCCATGTTGATGCCGTCGGCGCCCAGAGCCAGCGCCGCGACCAAGCCGCGGGCGTCGGCGAAACCACCCGACGCGATGACCGGGATGTCGAGCGCCTTGGTGGCGGCCGGGATCAGGATCAGGCCGGGCACGTCGTCCTCACCCGGGTGGCCGGCGCATTCGAAACCGTCGATGCTCACGCCGTCGACGCCGATCTTCTGCGCCTTGAGCGCGTGCCGGACGCTGGTGCACTTGTGCAGCACCTTGATTCCGGCTTCCTTGTAGTAGGGCAGGAACGGCTCCGGGTTGCTGCCTGCGGTCTCGACGATCTTCACGCCCGATTCGATGATCGCCTGAACGTATTCCTGGTACGGCGGCGGGTTGATCGACGGCAGGATGGTGACGTTGACGCCGAACGGCTTGTCGGTGAGCTGCCGGGTGCGCTCGATCTCGCGCCGCAGATCGTCGGGGGTCGGCTGGGTGAGCGCGGTGATGAAACCGAGCGCCCCGGCGTTGGCGACCGCCGCCACGAGTTCGGCGCGGCCGACGTGCATCATGCCGCCCTGCACGATCGGGTGTTCGATACCGAACATCTCGGTGAATCTGGTGCGCAACATCTGGTTGTCCTCCTGGCCGCGGTACGACTCGGGGCGACGCGCCCGGCATCTCCGGCACCCCTCGATGCCGGTGTGTGCACAGACTGCCGCCCCTCGGGTGCCTGGCCGCGTGCGAGCCGGGCCTGCCCGGATGGCTCGATACTGGCATGGCGACCGCGTCGGAGACAACAGGATGTGAGCGGCAGTTTGCTCCGAAAGTCTCGAAGGATCGCGAACTGAGGTCACTGTGAACTCAGCCAAAGACCCAGGTTATAGCCATGAGTTGGCGCGTTCGTGCGAATGTTCTGTGAACCGGGATTCTCGTATGTAACCCTTGTCACGGCAAAAAGTTAGTTGCTATTCTCGCTGTTGGTTCAGCCGTCGACGCCGCCGGGCCCATTCGGTGGCGAACTCCGACGGTCCGAGAGGAGTTCCTGCATGACCACCGGTGTCCAGACCGACGAACCGATCCGGTCGCGTCGAAACCACTGGAACAACCAGCTCGCCACGCATGCGCTGATGCGCCCGGACGCGGTGGCGATCCGGTTCCGCGGGCAGGACACCACCTGGAAACAACTGCACGAGCGGTCACTGAAATTCGCCGATGCTCTGGCTCGGCGCGGTGTCGGCTTCGGCGACCGGGTGCTGATTCTGGCGCTCAACTACACCGAGTACCTGGAGGCCGTGTTCGGCATCAACGCGCTGGGCGCGATCGCGGTACCGGTGAACTTCCGGCTCACCCCGCCCGAGGTCGCCTACATCGTGGCCGATTCGGGGGCCGCGGCGATCGTCACCGACTCGCTGCTGCAGCCGCTGGCCACCGGTGTGATGGCGCAGAGCGAGGCGCTGCATACCTGCGTCGTCATCGGTGGCACCACGGGCGAGGGCGTCATCGGCTACGACGACTTCCTCGCCGAGACCGGCGAACCCCATGTGCCGCAGGACATTCCGGAGGACACTCCGGCGTTGATCATGTACACCTCGGGCACCACCGGCAGCCCCAAGGGCGCGATCCTGTCCTACGAGAATCTGAATGCCCAGGCGCTGACCTGCATTCGGGCGATGAACGCCACCCCCGACAGCATCGGCTTCTGCACCTCGCCGCTGTTCCACATCGCCGGACTGGGCTCCCTCGCCCCGGCGTTCATGCTCGGCTCCAAGACCGTGTTGCATCCGCTCGGCGCGTTCAACGCGACCGAATTCCTCGACGCCATCGAGGCAGAACAGGCCACCACCGCCTTCTGTGTCCCCGCGCAGTGGCAGCTGATCTGCGAGGATCCGACGGTCAAGGAGCGCAAGCTGGCGTTGGAGACGTTGAGCTGGGGAGCGGCGCCCGCCTCGGAGACCGTGCTGCGGGCGATGGCCGAATGCTTCCCGAACGCGCAGAACGTCGCGGTCTTCGGCCAGACCGAGATGTCGCCGATCACCTGCGTACTCGAGGGCAAGGACGCGCTGCGCAAACTGGGCTCGGTCGGTAAGCCCATCCCGACCATCCAGAGCCGCGTCGTCGACGACGAGATGAACGATGTCGCGCCGGGCGAGATCGGCGAGATCGTCTACCGCGGGCCGACCATGATGCAGGGCTACTGGAACAAGCCCGAGGCGACCGCGGAAGCCTTCGCCGGCGGCTGGTTCCACTCCGGTGACCTGGTTCGCCAGGACGAGGAGGGCTTCGTCTGGGTGGTCGACCGCAAGAAGGACATGATCATCTCCGGCGGCGAGAACATCTACTGTGCCGAAGTGGAGAATGTGCTGTTCGCGCATCCGAAGATCCACGAGGCCGCGGTGGTCGGCCGGGCCCACGAGAAGTGGGGCGAGGTGCCGGTGGCCGTGGTCGCGCTGCTCGACGGCGAAACGCTGACACTCGAGGAGCTGACCCCGTTCCTCAACGAGAACCTGGCCCGGTACAAGCATCCGAAGGATCTGGTGATCGTGCCGGAGCTGCCGCGCAATGCCAGCGGCAAGGTGGTGAAGGTGCAGCTGCGCAAGGAATACGCGGGCTGACCTTCGGACAAAGGATATGCCCGGCACGGCCGAGAACAGGCCTGCGCCGCATATCCGGTCGTGAACGAGCCGCCGAGTCGACACTCGGCGGCTCGTCGCGGTATCGGCCCCGCGGCCGGGCGTTTCGCTCCGCGACCGGTGCGAATCGGCGTGCGGCTCAGATCATGTCGTGCTTGGTGAGCCAGTTCATCAGCGGCCAGCCGCAGAAGACCGGCAGCCAGCAGGTCAGTACCCGGTACAGCAGAACGGCCGGCACGCCGATCGCCGCGGGCACGCCGAAGGCGGCCAGACCACCGATCAGCGCCGCCTCCACCGCGCCCACACCACCGGGCGTGGGCGCGGCCGAGGCCAGCGTCCCGCCGATCATCGTCACGACCGTCACGGTCACGAATGTCGTTGCGCCGCCGAATGCTTCGATGGCCGCCCACAGCGCGCCCGCCGCGCCGAGCGTGGTGGTCGCGCAGCCGCCGACGATCATCAGCAGCCGTTTCGGTTCACGCGAGAGCGTGCGCAGTTCCGCGACCACCTCCGCCAGCTGCGGTCGCACCTCGTTGCGCAGCCAGCGTCGCACCGTCGGCACGAACATGGCCGCACCGACCGCGCCCAGCAGACCACCGGCCAGCAGATACAGCACGGTCGCACTCGGCACGAAATGTTCCAGGTTCGCCGAGACACCGGCGGCCACGCTGAAGACGATCAGCAGCACCACGTGCGTGATCACCTGCACCGCCTGGTTCAATGCCACCGCCGCGGTCGCCTTCACGGTGCCCAGGCCGCTCTTCTGCAGGAATCGCACACTCAGCGCCAGCCCGCCGACCCCGGCGGGCGTGGTGGTCGCGGCGAAGGTGTTGGCGACCTGCATGCCCAGCAGCTTGCGGAAATTCACCGAGGTCCCGGCACATCCCCACAGCGCCATCGCCGCGCCGACATAGGTGGCGGCCGAGATCGTCAACCCCAGCAGCGCCCACCACCAGTTCGCGGTCCGCAGTTCGGTGAAGAAGGTCGGCACCTGGCTGATGAACGGGTAGGCCACGTACACCAGCGCGATCAGCAGCACCAGCTGCACGATCTGGTTGCGCGAGTAGCGGGTGATCCGCGCGGCCTCGATCCGATCCTTACCGGTCTGCTGGAGTACTTGGGCGCGGACCGTTTTCATCAGTTCACCGCTGTCGGGCACCGATTTGCGGACCTGGGTGCCGATTCCGTTCTTGGTGAGCCGGCGCGAGGCGTCGAGCACCGCCTGTTCCCCCAGCACGTGAATGGCGGTGGCCACCACCGTTTCCGCCCCGAACAGGGAACTCGTGGTGAGCAACAGCTGCGCGATATCGGCGGAGAAGCGGGAGTCGAAGGCGCCGAATTCCGCCGCCATGAAGCCGCCGAACAGCACCCGCCCCTCGGCGATGCGGATTTCCTCGACTCGCAGATCGCCGTGGGTGATCTGGGCGCGATGCATGTTCTGCAGTGACCGCCAGACGTTGGTCAGCACCACCTCACTGTCGCCGGGGGCCAGCTGCCGGCCCCGGGGCGCGGTGTGCGCGTACAGGGTCCAGCCGCGGCTCAGCGCGGCCACCGTCAGCGGTTTGTTGCTGGCCAGTCCCAGATCGCCGAGCGCGATACCCATCAGTGCGCGATGCTCGACCGCGCGGCGCATCGAGGCGAAGGCGGGGGTGCGTTCGCTGCTGCGGAAGGTCAGCCAGCGCCGGACCTGCCGCAACATTCCCCAGCTGCGCTGATTCTGTCCGTACATCTCCACGATCAGCTGGCGATGCGGCCCGGTGTCGGCGCTCAGCAGCAGCGGTCCGGGACCGGCCGGGCGCAGCACGGTGAATCCGGTGACGGTGTATCCGCGGCCGGCCAGCACCCGGACGGCGGCCTCCAGCGGCACCTCCAAGGCCGGAGTGCCGACCAGCAGGACGATCACCGCACCGACGAACCAGCCCACCGCGAGCCCGAACATCGCCCGCGAGGGCACCACCAGACTCACGAACAGGTGCAGCGGCACGAACGCGATCAACAGCGCCCACCACAACCGTCGCCAGGATGCCGGCAGCCAGGGACTGGCCACGGTCAATCCGGCGGCCAGCATCGCGATCCAGCGCGGATCGTCGAGAAATTGCGACAGGAACGTGTCGAGCTGGCGTGGCACCGCCAGATGCCACTGCGGCGCCGAGATTCCGGATTCGGTGATGGACAGCGCCAGGACCGCGATCAGGCCCGCGGTGACGTAGCCGCTGAGCAGTTTCCATTGCATCCGGAAGATCAGGCGAACGAGAATCGCGAAGGGCAATGCCAGAATCGCGATGCCGTAGAGCAGATAGACCAGGTTGGACTGTTCGGGCGTGAGGAAGCCGACGATGTCGGAGACCGATCGCTCCAGGGCTTCCCAGCGCGGCCGGGTGATGAGCGATCCGGCGACCACCACCGCCACCAGCAGGGCGGACAACACCACGCGAATGATGTCGCTGGTCCGCCTGATCCGCGGCTGCAGCAGACTGCCGGAGACGGGGATCTCCCGCCCGTCTACTCGCATGTCGTATCGAAACTTTCGGATCGAGGGAGCTGCGTCGGTCCCTGGGTCGGCTCGGGTGTGAGTATGCAGGAGGCCGTCCGAGCGCCCGTCGGCAACACGCCGTTCCCCGGGTTCGCGCAGGTGGGCGTGCGCGTACTCCACACGAGCCGACCGAACTCGGGTGGCTGCTCCGCGTCCGGATCTCCGCTCGCTCGGGCCGAGGCCACCGCGCGAGCGCCCGGGTCTTCGCGGACCGGCAGGGCGCAGCGTCACCCGGGCGGTCCCGAGCCGGCCGTGACGGGTTCGAGTGCGTCGGTGTCGCCGACGCTGAAGATACCGCCGGTCATGGTGCCGGTGTCGAGTTCGGCGATCGCGGCCGCGACCAGCTCCGTCGGCACCAGCGCGGGAAAGGAATTGGGGGCGACGGCATTCGCGCGGACCCCGAATTCGGCGAATTCCGCGGCGATATGCCTGGTCAGGTGGTCGAGTGCGGCCTTGGTCGCGGAATAGACGGCCTGCCCGCCGGAGTAGACCCGGGATCCGGACAAACTCGAGACGTTGACGATATTGCGATTGCGCGCCCGATTCTCGTCGCCGCGATGCAGCCAGCAACGCTGTGCGAGCCGCGTCGCCAGTCGCAGCGGCACCTCGACGTTCATCGCGAACTGCGGGGCGAGCGCGTCGAGGGCGGTGTCGCCGTCGACCAGGCCGTTCGGCTGCAGATCCAGCTGCGCCGCATTGTTGACCAGCAGATCGACCCCGCCGAATTTCGCCAGTGCCAGATCCACCACTCGCTCGGCCTCGCCCTCGCGGCGCAGATCGGCGCGCACGACGAAGATGCGGGAGTCGTTCTCCGGAACCGGCTGCCAGGGTTCCAGCGGATCGATGAACCATTCCTCCTGGGAGGGCGCGGCCGGAACCCGATTGCGGCAGACGGCCACGATGTCGTAGTCCCGGTAGTACGCGCGGCAGAACGCATCGCCCAATCGCCCGCCCGCCCCGGTGAGCAGGCACACTCGACGGCTGTCACCACTGGACAATGCGGTCCCCTCCCCAGCGGCTCGCCGCCTGCTCCTTGGGCCGGTGCAACCACATCACCACACTGTTGCGGGCCGCGGTGTTGGCGCCGAGGAAGGTGTGCCAGGACCGCGGCGTGCATTCGAAGACGACCATCGAATTGTCCAGTGGCGGAACGACCACCGTGGGTGTCGGCTCCGCGGCGCCGATATCGGCGAACAGTCCCGTCTCGCCGCCGTCGCCCGGTTGCCATTCGCCGTTGCCCAGATAGAACAGCACCGCGACGGCGCGCACCATTTCACGCGCCGGCACCCCCGCGGGCCGGGCGCCGGACTTCAGATCGATATCGTCGCCCGGCAGGCCGACCGTGTCCGGCCCGGGCGCCGCCCCCGGGAACCAGGCCGGGGTGAGGTCGTGGTGCGGCCAGCCGCGCGGACTCCCCGGCGGGTGATGATGAAGTGAGCCCTCCACGTCGCCGCTGGCCGGGACGCCCGCGACCCGTTCGATCAGGTCGTGCCAGGCGCGCGACAGGAAGACCTCGAGCGGTCCGTTGCGCATCCGGGTCAGGCTCGCGCCGGAGGCGCCGTAGCCCGCGGCAACCGGACCGAACAGGTCCCGGCGATCGGTGCGCACTCGTTCGAATTCGATCGCGAGCCGCTGGTAGAACTCGGCGACGAAGACGTCGCGGACGTAGACGTGGGGGAAGGGGCGGGTGCGGCGAATCCATCGCCGATGTGCCAGCAGATCGATGAACCAGCGCGGCAACGGCGCCTCGGACAACATACAAGCTCCCTCCCGGACTACCCCGCCGATCTTATTGCCTTCCCGGTACCGCGCCGAGTTCGTCCCGGTTTGTGCAACCATCACCCGGTGGTGCGCGACGTTCGGGTCTGTTTCGTGGGAGATTCTCTGGTTGCGGGACTGGGAGATCCGCAGTGTCTCGGGTGGGCGGGCCGGCTCGCTGGGCGTGCGACAGCGGCAGGAATACCGCTGACCTATTACAACCTCGGGGTGCGACGCCAGACCTCCTCCGATATCGCCGCCCGCTGGGAGGCCGAATGCGGACAGCGATTATCCGGCGAGGTCGACGCGCGGGTCGTCTTCTCCTTCGGCGTCAACGACACGCTGTGGGAAAACGGGGCGATCCGGGTGCCGGCCGACGAGTCCGCGGCCAATCTCCGCCGCATGCTGCGCCGCTGCGCCGAACTCGACTGGACCGTCCTGGTGGTCGCGCCCCCGCCCTGTATCGACGACGAACAGAACACGCGCACAGTCGAATTGGACGATCGGTTCACCGAAATGTGTTCCGGCGAACAGGTTCAGTATCTTCGCGTTCACCAACCGCTGCGCCACAACGACATCTGGATGCGCGAACTGCGCGTGGGCGACGGCTACCACCCCGGCGCGCCGGGCTACGAGCAACTGGCGGCCATGATCGGCCCGCACTGGCTGCAATGGCTGACCGAACCTCGCACCCGTCTCCCCACGGTGAGCTGATCCGCCGTATTTCTCCGCACCGCGTTTTTCTCCGCACCGATTAGTTAGCGTTGTTCGTCCCGTCTTCATGGTTCGAACGCATCGGCCGACCGGGCCGGTGACAGGTTGCAGAGGAGCAGGTCAATCATGGGGAAGATCGTTGTCGCCGAGTTCGTTTCGCTGGACGGATTCATCCAGGATCCGCTGTGGACCGCACCCTTCTGGTGCGACGGCATCGCGAAGTACAAATCCGGTGAGCTGGAGGCGGTCGACGCCTTGCTGCTGGGCCGCACCACGTATCAGATGTTCGCCGCGTCCTGGCCGGACCACCCGGAAGAGGGTGCGTACAAGGACAAGATGAACAGCATGCCCAAGTATGTGGCGACCGATTCGCTGCGTGAGCTGGAGTGGAACGCTCAGCGCATCGAGGGCGATCTCGCCGCCGGCATCGCGAAACTGCGGACCGAGCAGAACCTGCTGGTCTTCGGCAGCGCTTCGCTGGTGAAGTACCTGCGCGAGCACGAACTGGTCGACGAGTACCGCTTGGTCGTCTACCCCGTCCTGCTGGGCAGCGGCCTGCGGCTGTTCGAGTCCGTCGAGCCGGAAGCCACCCTCGCCCTCGCCGAATCCGAGGTGCTCGACAACGGCGTCCTCCTCACCACCTATCGGGTCACCGGCAATTCGGTGGTGCGACCCAGCTTCGGCTGACCGGCCCGCCACTCATTCGCGGTGGCGGACGATATTGAGCACGTTGCCGTCCGGGGCGCGGACCAGGAACCGGCGAACTCCCCAGGGCTCGGTGGTGAGGGGATGGACGATCTCGTAGCCGAGTCGTTGCGCCTGCGCATAGGCGGCGTCGACGTCGTCCACCAGCACCGACGCGACGGAGTCCGCAGGCGCGGCCGCGTCCTGCGTGACGAGCTGGATGGCGGCGCCCGTATCCGGGGACGTGTAGCGGGCAACCCAGCCCATATCGAATTCCTCGGTGCTCAGGCCGAGGAATTCGGTGTAGAAATCGCGGGCGGCCTCGATATCGGCCACTCGAAGGTTGGGCAAGATGCGATGGGTGCGCATGCGGTTCTCCTGTCCGCCGGGCATCGGTCGGTAATGCTAGTCCGCCGCGGGGGCGGTGCGGCCCATAATCTCCAGTACCGCCATGGCCGCGTTGTGACCGCCGATTCCGCTCACGCCACCGCCGCGGACCGCGCCGGCACCGCACCGGAAGATGTTGCGATGGCCCGTGCCGACTCCCCAGCGAGCGGCGGGCGCGGAATCGTCGTCGGTGCGAAACGGAAAATCCAAGTCGCCGTGGAAGATATGGCCGCGTGGCAGGCCGAGTTCGGCCTCCAATTCCAACGGGGTTCTGGCCTCGATACACGGATCGCCGTTCGCATCCGTGGCGAGACAGCCGGAAAGCGGCTCGGCCAGAACGGCATCCAGTTGTCGCAGCGTCGAAGCCAGCAGTTCGTCGCGTGAGCCGTGCTCGAAAAGAGTTGCCGGAGTGTGCAAACCGAACAGGGTCAGTGTATGCATGCCCTGTTCGGCGGCCTCGGAACCGAGAATCGACGGATCCGTCAGCGTATGGCAGTAGATCTCCGATGGCGGGGCGCTCGGGAATCGCCCGCCGGCCGCCTCGCGATAGGCCCGTTCGAGCTGGTCGTATCCCTCCGCGATGTGGAACGTGCCCGAGAACGCCGCGCGCGGATCGATCTCGGTGCGCAGCCGGGGGAGCCGGCGCAGCAGCATGTTCACCTTGAACTGACTGCCCTCGGGCAGCGCGTCGACCGGCTCGCCCAACAGCCGGGCAAGGGTCGCGGGCGCCGCGTTGACCAGGACGTGGCGGGCATCGGCCAGGCCGGATTCGTCCGGCGTGTCGAACCGGACCTGCGCTGTGTCGCCGTCGGTGTCGATCCCGGTCACCGTGCACGACGTGCGCACCCGCGCACCCGCCCGCAGCGCCGCATCGGCGAGGGCATCGGTCAGCGCGCCTATCCCGCCGACCGGCACGTTCCACTCGCCGGTCCCGTTGCCGATCACGTGGTAGAGGAAGCAGCGATTCTGCCGCAACCCCGGATCGTGCGCGTGCGTGAACGTGCCGATCAGCGCATCGGTGAAGACCACGCCGCGCACGGTGTCGTCCCGGAATCGCGCCTCGACGGTTTCGCCGAGCGGCCGCTCGAACAGCATCTCCCAGGCGTCCGGATCGTCGAGCACCCGCTGTAGTCCGGTACGGGTGGGCAGCGGCCGCAGCATGGTCGGAAAGATCCGCTGCGCGGCCCGCGCGGTCGTCGCGTAGAACCGTTGCCACGCCTCGAAATCCGCATCGGATCCGGTGACCCGGCGAAAGCTCTCGCGGGTTCGTCCGGCATCGGCCGTGTCGACGAGCAACCCGGTGTCGCCGACCGGCGTGTACGACGAGATCCGCCGCTCGCGGGTCCGGAACCGCAGATCCAGATCCCGGACGATCCGATCCGGAAGCAGACTCACCAGATACGAATACCGCGACAGTCGCGCATCGATCCCGGCGAACACCTGCTCCGACACCGCCGCTCCACCGGTATGGTCCTGCCGCTCGAGGACCAGTACCGACAGTCCGGCGCGCGCCAGGTACGCCGCGGCCACCAGCCCGTTGTGCCCGCCGCCGACGATGACGACGTCATAGGAGTCGCGCATCAGCCCTGGATATCACGAATCCGCGCGACCCGCGTCCGATCCGCCGGGTGTCGCGGACTTGCGCACCAGCAGATATCCGTGCGGGCACCGCTCGTCGGGTTCCGGGGGTCGCACCATCCGGGCCACCGGGACGAACCCGTGCGGCCGCAGCATCTGCGTGAGGCGTTCGGGAGACCACCGCACCACCGGCGCCACCTTGTGGTCGTACGGTTGCCGTTCGGCGCCGTCGTCGGCCGCCTGGAACGCCAGCATGAGATAACCGTCGGCGGCCAGTGCGCGAGCGAATTCCGCGAACAGATCCGGCAATTGCTCCGGCTGCATATGAATGATGCTGTACCAGGCCACAATTGCGCCGAACCCGCCGTCGGCGACGTCCAGCTTCTCCATCGAGCCCTGTTCGAATCGCAGATGCGGATGGACCTCGCGGGCCATCCGGATCATTTCCGCCGAGGCGTCGAGCCCGAAGGTGTTCAGCCCCAACCCATCCAGATATCCGGTGATCCGGCCCGGACCACATCCCAGGTCTGCCACCGGCCCGCGGTCCTCGGCCTGTACCAGCTCCGCGAACAGCCCCAGCATCGCCTGATCGACCGGCGCGTTCACCATCGCATCCCGGAAGAGGTTGGTGTAGAGCTCCGCCACCCCGTCGTATGCGGCCGCGACCGCATCGGAATTCGCATTCACTCCGGCAGCCTACCCACGTCGAGCCCGGACCCTTCCGGGTTTCGGCGCGTAGGGTCGCGGCATGGCCACCTCGACGCAGCACCGGGAGGCGGACGGATGAGAACGCTCACCTCCCGCATCGTGTATCGAAATCCCTGGATCGAGGTCCGCGAGGACAGTATTCGCCGCGCCGACGGCTCCACCGGCATCTACGGCGTGGTCCACCGGGCGGAATTCGCGGTGGTGGTGCCGCTGGAGGGCGACCGTCTGCATCTGGTCGAGCAGTTCAGATACCCACTGGGACAACGGTGCTGGGAGTTCCCGGCGGGCGCGCTGCCGGGTGGCGAGTCCGACGACCCGGTCGAGATCGCCCGCCGCGAACTGCGCGAGGAGACCGGTCTGCGCGCCGCCGACCTCACCCACCTCGGCATCCTCGACGCCGCACCGGCCACGCTGGCCCAACGCGGCCACGCCTACCTGGCCACCGGTCTCACCGCGGGCGAACCCGAACGCGAACCCGAAGAACAGGACATGCGGTCCCAGTGGTTCGAGCGCGGCGTCGTGGAACGGATGATCCGCACCGGCGAGATCACCGACTCGCAGACCATCGCCGCCTACGGTCTCCTCCTGCTCCACGAGCGCCGCTGATCCGGCGGTGGTCAACGCCTCCGGGCTCGGAAAACGCTGTCCCGCAGTGTGATCGACTCCCCGTTCGAACGGACGACCGATCGCGTCCGGCTCTCGACCAGCTGAACATCCCAGCGATCCGGCGCCAATCCGGCGGCAATCTGCTCGGCGGTGACGTGCACGTGGGAAGCGGAGGTGTGGGCGGCCGACTCGTGATCCCCGGGGGCGTGGCCGACGATGAACAGCGTTCCGCCCGGCGCCACGGCGGCGGCCAGGCGCTCGAACAGGGCGTCGTTCGAATCGACCGGGTGTACGTAGCATGCGCAGACCAGGTCGAAGTGGTTCTCGCCCGCGTCCCACTGCGTCATATCCGCTGCGTGCCAATCGATTCGGCCGGCGATGTCGCGGCCGGCCCGATCGGCGCGCTCCCTGCCGCGCGCGACGGCCGCCGCCGCGATATCGACGGCGGTGACCCGCCAGCCCTGCCGGGCCAGCCAGATCGCCTCCGCGCCCTCACCGCAGCCGGCGTCCAGGGCCGTGCCGGGCGGCAGGCCGGCGAGTTCGCCGATGAGGTGGGGATTGGGTTCGCTCTCCGACGCCGAACCGGCGCCGTGATAACGCTGTTCCCAATAGTGCCGGTCGAATTCACGCCCGGCGGAGCCGTGCCGATGCTCGTGGTGTGCGTGGTCACCGGTCGTGTCGCCGCCGGTCGGATGGCTGCCGCTCATGTCGGCTCCTTCGGTGGGGTGCGAGTTCACAGGCCGTGGCGCCGATCGCCGAGCACGCGGTCGGCGAGCTCCCTCTCATCGTCGGCGGAGAATCCGCGTCGATGCCGTTCCACCGCCCGGCGCGTCTCCTCCTCCACCAGATCGGCATTGATCTGCGCGGCCGCGAACGCGCCCGCGGCGGCCGCCGCACCCACCTGTGCGCTCAGGTCGGTGACATTGCCCGCCGCCCACACGCCCGGAACGTCGGTGCGGCCCATCGCATCGGTGGCAATGTATTCGCCTGCGCCCGAAGGATGGTCGACAGGCTCGAGACCGAGTTTGCGAAGGATCTCGGACCGCGCGACCATGCGTGGGCCGACGGTGATCACCTCGCGTGCCACCACCGTTCCGTCGGCGAGCCGCACACCGGTGATGTGGTCCCCGGCGACCTCCAGCGCCGCCACTTCCCCCGTGATCACCGGAATACCCCGCGCGGCAAGCTTTTCCGCCTCCTCGCCGCCGGGTGCGTCCATGGTGTGGGTGAACAGGACGACATCGTCGGTCCACTGCCGGAACAGCAGCGCGCCGTGGACGGACATCGGGCCGTTGGCGATCACCCCGATCCTGCGGTCCCGGACCTCCCATCCGTGGCAGTACGGACAGTGCACGACATCGCGGCCCCAGCGTTCCCGCAGGCCCGCGACCTCCGGAATCTCGTCGACCAAGCCGGTGGTCACCAGCAGGCGGCGCGCTCGCACGGTCCGCCCGTCGGCGAGTTCGAGGAGAAATTCGCCGTCCTCGCGGACAGCGCCGGTGATCTCACCGGACACGATGTGCCCGCCGTAGCCGCGCACCTCGGTGCGGCCGCGGGCGAGCAGTTCCGCCGGCGGCATCCCTTCCCGGCCGAGCAGGCCGTGCACCCCGTCGGCCGGGGCGTTGCGGGGTGCGCCGGCGTCGACCACCGCCACCGATCGGCGGGCCCGCGCCAGCATCAACGCGCCGTTCAACCCCGCTGCCCCACCGCCGACGATCACCACGTCGTAGTTGCTGTTCAGCTCATCGGTCACCATGACCACCTCCTGGCGTCCACCGTGCCGGATACGTGGAGAACATGGCAAACATCTTTGCTGAAATGGCAAACTGGACGCATGGACGAGAACCTGGACCGAGCGCTCGACGCCGTGGGCCCGCGGCTGCGCGCACTGCGGCAACAACGCCAGACCACGCTCGCCGATCTGTCCACGACGACCGGCATCTCGGTGAGCACCCTGTCCCGCCTGGAATCGGGCGACCGCAAGCCGACCCTCGAACTGCTGCTGCCGCTGGCCCGGGCCCACGGCGTCACGCTCGACGAACTCGTCGACGCCCCGCCCACCGGCGACCCGCGCATCCATCTGCGACCGATCACCCGGCACGGGATGACCATGCTGCCGCTGACCCGGCGCGCGGGCGGCATTCAGGCCTACAAGATGGTGATCCACCCCGAGAACCGCCGCGGCGAACCGGATCCGCAGACCCACGAGGGGTACGAGTGGCTCTACGTCCTCAATGGACGTCTCCGCCTGATCCTCGGCGAACACGACCTCGTGCTGGCCCCGGGCGAGGCCGCCGAATTCGATACTCGCGTCCCGCACTGGTTCGGCCCGGCCGACGAACAGTCCGTCGAATTCCTGAGCCTGTTCGGCAAACAGGGCGAGCGCGCCCACGTGCGCGCCCGCCCCAGAGCCGGCGGGGACTAGCGTCCGGCCATATCCAGCGCGGCCAGATGGCTGAACAGCACCGATGCCCCGATCGGATTACCGCCGCCGGGATAGACGGTTCCGCTCACCGCGGCCATGGTGTTACCCGCGGCGTACAGCCCGGGAATCGGGGTGCCGGATTCGTTCAGCACCCGAGCGGTCGTATCGGTGCGCAACCCGCCCTTGGTGCCCAGGTCGGAGATGCCGAAGGCGGCGGCGTGGAAAGGCCCCTTCCGAATCGGCACCAGCGGCGACTTTCCTTCCGAGAAGGCGCGATCGTAGGCCTCGTCACCGCGCCCGAAATCCTCGTCGACGCCGCGGTCGGCGAAGTCGTTGAATCGGTTCACGGTGTCGGCCAGCGCCTGCGCCGGAACGCCGATCTTCTCGGCGAGTTCGTCCAGGGTCGCCGCACTGTGCCGCAGCCCCGCCCGCACATACTCCTCGTGATCGACCATCGGCACGTTGCTGGCCTGCACCGGTGGTACCGGGCCGGCGCTGTCGTCGTAGATCATCCAGAACGGCAGTGTCATGGAACCCTCGTCCAGGCGGGCGATGATGTCGCGGCCCAGCCGGTCGTAGGGTGCGGATTCGTTGACGAAACGCTGTCCGGCCCCGTCGACGAATATGCCCCCGGTGAACCACAGTGCGAACGCCGCACGGCCGTCGGGATGAATCATTCCCGGCGACCACCACGCCTGATCCATCAGATCGGTATCGGCGCCGACCGCCATTCCGGCCTCGTGCGCCCTGCCCTGATTTCCCCAGGGCCCCATGGTGTCCCGCGCTCGTCCGGGGACGCCGAAGCGCCGGCGCAGGTCGTCGTTGCCTTCGAAACCGCCCGCCGCCAGCAGAACTCCCTTGCGGGCCCGGATGGCGACTCGCGTGCCCTCGCGTTCCACGATCGCGCCGACCACCGCGCCGTTCTCGGTGACCAGCTCGACGAGCGGGGTGTTCAGCTGCAGCGAGACGTGGGGGTACTTCGACAGCGCCAGCAGGAACCGCCCGACCAGGGCGCGGCCGCCGATCAGATATTTCGGCTGCGGCTCGCCCAGCCGATCGGTCCCCAGCGGGCCGCGCACGGCTGCGGCGAGTTCCCCCAGCGTCGCGGCGGGCAGCGGCGCCGGAACGATATGACGCTTACCGTCGGTACGAGCCTTCGGCGCCGCCCCGAAATAATCCGGCCACGGGAACATCTGGAATTCGAAACTGTCGTCGCTCTCCAGGTACTCGATCACCCGGGCGCCGTTGCGGATATAGGTCTCCTGCAGGTCGGCGGGTGTGCGATCACCGACGACCGCGCGGAAATAGGTGAGCGCGTCCTCGAAGGTGTCGTCCACACCGGCCCGCCGCAGCACCGGGTTGCACGGAAACCACACTCCGCCGCCGCCCGAATACGAGGTGGTGCCGCCGAATTTCTCGGTCGCCTCCACCACGGCCACCGAAAGTCCCTCCCGCGCAGCGGTATAGGCGCCGGCCAAACCGCCGCCCGAACCCGCGACCAGTACATCGACTTCTTCGTTCCAGTCCGTCACCGCACACTCCCAGCACTCGTCTGTGCTCACGGTAAGCGCTCGGCGCCCACGCGTCACCGATGATCCCGATGGGCAGGAACGGGGTGGTCGCCGCGGCCGATCCGTGTCACCGCGATACAACCGGCGGTTGTGGCCGCGCGCGTGTCGGTTGTTTGCGCGCCGCCCGGGCCGATTGCTTCGATCCCCTCGATGATGAATCGTTCGCTGGGCACCTCGTTCACCCGGCTCTGGTCCGCCTACGCGGTGAGCACCTTCGGCACCTACCTGGCTCTGGATGCGCTACCCCTGATCGCGATCCGCGTGCTGCACACCGGACCGGGCGCGGTCTCGGCACTGGCCGCCGCCGGTCTCGCGGTCGGCGTGTTGCTCGCCCTGCCGCTCGGCCCCTGGGTCGAGTACCGGCCGAAACGTCCGGTGATGGTCGCGACCGATCTGCTGCGCTTCGCCGCCATGCTCAGTATTCCGGTCGCCTTCGCCTTCGGCGTACTCGGTTACGCGCAACTGCTCGTCGTCTCCGTCGTGGTGGCCGCGGCCGATATCGCCTTCCGCGCGGCGAGTGGCGCCTACCTGAAAAGCGTTGTCTCGCAGGAGGATCTGCTCGCCGCCAACGGCAGATTCGAATCCACCACCTGGACCGCGACCGCGCTGGGGCCGCCGCTGGGCGGTACCGCGATCGGATTGTTCGGTCCGGTCACGACCGTCCTCGCGGACGCGTGCAGCTATCTGCTGTCCGCCGCAGCGCTCGGCTCGATCCGCGCCGGCGAACCGCGTCCGGATCGCGGGAAGGCCACGCGCACCCGCGCCGCCGATCTGTTCGCGGGCTGGCGCTATCTGCTGGCCCATCCCGGACTGCGGCCGCTGTTTCTCAACTCCGTCGCCGTGAACGGGCTGATCATGGCGACCGCGCCGGTGCTGGCCGTGCTGATGCTCGGTCGCCTCGGCTTTCCGACCTGGCAGTACGGGCTGGCATTCGGAATCCCCTGCCTGGCGGGCCTGCTCGGCTCCCGGCTGTCGCCCCGGCTGGTCCGGCGGTACGGGGAACGCCGGATCGTCCTGGTCGCCGGCAGCCTGAGGGCCTGCTGGCCGATCGGATTGGCAGGGATCACCGCGGGGCTCGATGGTCTGGTGCTGGTGATTCTCGTCGAGGCCGGTCTCATCGCGAGCATCGGGATCTTCAATCCGGTGATGGCGACCTACCGCCTGCAGCGCACGGATCCGGGAGTGGTGGCACGCATGCTGACGGCGTGGTCGATCACCGGAAAGGCCACCACCGCGATACTGACCGCACTCTGGGGCGTGCTGGCGCAACTCACCGGCCCGCGCACCGCACTCGCCGTCGCCGGTGTGCTGTTGCTGGCCACGCCGTTGCTGCTGTTCCGAGGCGGATACGTCGACGCGGACGACGCGGTGGAACCGCAGCCGGCGCCGGAGCCGATGCGGCAGGGGTGACCGGCGACCCGGGTGCTGAGCGACCCGGGTGATGAGCGACACAGTGCCGGTCCGCTGTCGGGCGCCTAAATTCGTTAATTAGCGAAATGCCGAAGGATGGTGGATGTGCGCGACAGCGGATCGGTCCGCGCGGGAGACCTCGCGGAGGTGAGCGAGGCCGAATGCGAGATGCTCGAGGAATGCAAGGCCCTGGCCAACCGGACCAGGCTGCAGATCCTGCACTGGCTCAAAGACCCGCACGCGAATTTCGCTGAGCTGGAACAGGATTCGGCTGAACTCGGCGTGTGCGTCGGACTGATCCAGCGGCGGGCCGGAACGTCGGCCTCGACCATCTCCGCCCATCTGGCGGTACTGCAGCGCGCGGGCTTCCTCGTCGCCACCCGGCGCGGGCAGTGGACGTACTACCGCCGCGACGAGGCCCGCATCCGGCACTTCACCGACCGACTACACCGCGTGCTCTGATCCACGCACCCCCGAGTACGAAAGGCAGCGACCATGCCTACCGCCACTGGGCCCACCGCCCTGTCCATCCTCGACCTGGCGTCGGTGGCACCCGGCGCGACCGCGCGCGAGAGTTTCGCCAACAGCGTCGCCCTCGCCCAGGCCGCCGAGCGCAGCGGATATCGGCGCGTCTGGTACGCCGAACACCACAACATGCGCTCGATCGCGTCCAGCGCCACCAGCGTGCTCATCGGCCATGTGGCCGAACACACCGAGACCATCCGGCTCGGTGCGGGCGGCATCATGCTGCCCAACCATTCCCCGCTGGTCATCGCCGAACAGTTCGGCACTCTCGAAACGCTCTTCCCCGGCCGCATCGATCTCGGCCTCGGCCGCGCGCCCGGCAGCGATCAGAAGACGATGCTCGCCCTGCGCCGCGATCCGCATTCGGCCGACTCGTTCCCGCAAGACGTTCTGGAGCTGCAGGGATATCTGAGCGGCCGGTCGCGGATCCCCGGGGTGGAGGCCGTGCCGCGTGCGCAAGGCATCGTGCCGCTCTACATTCTGGGTTCCTCGCTGTTCGGCGCCCAGCTCGCGGCGCATCTCGGCCTGCCGTACGCGTTCGCATCGCACTTCGCACCCGACGCACTCCACCAGGCGGTCCAGGTCTACCGCGAGAAGTTCCAAGCCTCCGAACAGCTTTCCGAACCGTATGTGATGGCCGGCGCCAACGTGTTCGCCGCCGAGACCCACGACGCGGCGATCGCGCAGAAGACCGTCTCCTACCGGGCCCGCGCCCGCATGATGATCTCCCGCGGCGCCGGCACGGCGACCTTCACCGACGCGGAGATCGACGCCTTCCTCGCCTCTCCGAACGGCGCCCAGCTGTCCTCGATGACGCGCTACACCGCCGCCGGCACCGCCGACGAAGTGCGCGACTACCTCGACGAATTCGCCGCCTCGATCGGAGCCGACGAGCTGATTCTCGTCCACCACGCCACCGATATCGCCGACCGCGTCCGATCGGTCGAACTGACCGCGTCCGCGATGCTCGCCGAGCGAGCGGCCAACTGAAACGGCCGGGCCCGTTGCTACGGGCCCGGCCGTTGTCGGCTCACCTGGGGTCGGCTACTTCGTGGCCGTCGTGGTCGGCGCCGCCGACGTGGTGGTCGGCTGCGTCGTCGTCGGCTCGGTGGTCGTCGATTGGGTGGTGGGCGACTGGGTGGTGGTCGGTGCCG